>JAENYW010000040.1 GCA_016841555.1 Tepidibacillus decaturensis | reverse complement strand
AATGAAATTACCCTTATTGACGTACTTGGAACAGAGCTAGATGATGTTGTAGATAAGGTTCAATTCAAAATTGAAAAAAGCAAGGTATACAAATTTTTACATATACTAGACAATCGAGAAAAAGAAGTGGTAATCGGTAGGTTTGGCTTGATAAACGGGGAAGAAAAAACACAACGAGAGATTGCAAAAGATTTAGGGATATCAAGATCTTATGTATCTAGAATAGAAAAAAGAGCATTAATGAAGCTGTTCAATGAATTTTATCGAAGCAGGAAGAAGAAGGGAGATGGGTAACCACTATAGGTGGTTACTCAGCTTGTAGATAAAGCCCTATCTCATCGTGAAATATCTTCCATGGTCGAAAGAGCTACCTAACAATGGCTTAGCAAAACAAACGTAAAAGGATTATGCCACATTCCGATGTGGCTATTCTTTTATCTATGTGTGGTCTATTTGACGCTTACATTATAGCTAACAATGAGATATAGTTTCAAGAAGATTTAGGTGATATAATAAGATAAACTATTCATGGAAGAGGTGAATGATAACATGAATACAGCTAAAGAGCGTTTACTTAAAATTATTGATGAGATTCCTGAACAAGAAGTTGCAAAAATTTTAAATTTCGCTGAATATCTAAAAGCAAAAAAAGAAAAAAGATTATCTGAGGATTTAACAAAGGCTAGCGAAAGTAGTCTAGATTTTTGGGATAATGATATTGATGATGAGGTTTGGAACAATGTATAGACAAGGCGACATTGTTTTAATTCCAATTCCATTTAGTGATTTAACTAATAATAAGCAACGCCCTGTATTGATTATCTCGAGTAATAGTTATAATAAAATGACTGAAGATATCGTTGTTGTTGCTGTTACCTCACAATTAAAGGATCTTGATTATTCAGTAGTAATTGAGACTATAGACTTACATGAAGGTGAGCTTAAAGTAACATCAGCTATTAGAGCAGACAAAGTTTATACACTTTCAAAAGACATAGTTAAAAGGAAATTTGGAAAAGTGAATTCCAAAGTCTTAGATGCAGTTAGGACAAAAATAAACGAGTTAATAGCTAACGAATAATACATGGATAAAATGGGCTGCATTGCAGTCTTTTTTAGTATGAATTTTTACATATACTAGACAATCGAGAAAAAGAAGTGGTAATCGGTAGGTTTGGCTTGATAAACGGTAAAGAATAAACCCAACGAGAGAGCATTAATAAAGCTGTTCAATGAATTTTATCGAAGTAAAAAGAAGAAGGGAACGGATGGGTAACCACAAGATGTGGTTACTTTTTTGTAATGAAAAACGTAGATAAAATGATACAATCTTTAATGTAAAGAGGCTGATAGGTTGGGAGAACTTGCTATTTCTTCATCGACGGGGATACGAAGATGGTTGTTTGTTAAATCATTAGAACATCAAATAAATAATACAGAACGCCAATCTTATTTTTAAAAAATATTAATAAAGCACCTACATTAGAAATGTAGGTGCTTTGAATTAAGCATGTCTTACTCTTTGTAGCTCTTTAATATCTGTTTCATGTTCAATGGAACGAACAGAGAGACGTTCTAAAATTTTTTCTTGACGAGCTCCGTTAGCTTCTATATTAGCTAGCTTATGGATCACAGCATCGTGCTCTGAACGTTGAACCAGTTGATTATCACGAACTGCTTTAATCATCTGTGTATTTTCTTCAAGCTGGATTTTAACAATGGAAAGATCATCTTCCACACTAGAAAGCCTGTCTTCCACATTAGAAAGTCTATCTTCCACACTAGAAAGTCTATCTTCCACATTGGATAGTCTGTTATCTAAGCTAGTAATTTTCTCATTAATATTGGTTAATTCATTAAAAATCTTGTTTAATATTTGCTCCATCTTACCCACTCCTTTCAATCTCAAACTCTTAATACTCTAATTTTATATAATCTATATAATAAATGAAAGAGTAATTTTCATTTAATTTCCTACCAATGAATGATATACCCCTGTACGAGGAGTGGGTTATAATCAGCCCATGTCTTTATTATAACGAACATTAGTTCGTGTTAATGACGCATTCATCTCCCTCTATAAAAGGATAAAAAGTAATAAATGGAAGGGTAGATCAATATTTTTATATAAACGGGAGGGGATGTTGGATGGAAAAAGATTTACTCGTTCTATTAAAGGGGATAAAACCTTTTCATTTGTTATCCAATGAAATATTAGACGAAGCTATAGCATTATCTACGTTAAAGGAATATGAAAAAAATAAAACCATTATTCACCAAGGTGATAAGGAGAATTTTATTTTTATCATAGTGGATGGGATAGCTACAAATGTAGTAATGAATGATGTATTTGAGGAGATAACGATTAAAACATATAACACAGGGGAACTATTTGGTCTCATTCACGCAATGTCTGGTGGAGGATTTATGTATTCCATCAGAGCAGTTAGTAATGTTACATGTATACTGATTCCAATTGATGTATTTGAAAAGATAATGACACAAGATGTGAATTTTACAGAGGAGGTAGCTCGTCTTATTACTGTTCGTTTAAGAGAAATGTATCAAAAAATCGGCATAGAGACCTCTTACCCATTACAAAATTCTAAGGTCCATGCTAAACGAAGGAAAATTGTTGAATTAATGAGTCATCCCATTATTACGATTGATAAAAACACCCCCCTCTTAGAGGCTGCAAATAAAATGCTACATCATCGGATTAGTTCTTTAGTTGTTGTGGAAAAGCATGAAGCCATTGGAATGATAACAAAAAAGGATCTGTTACGAGCATTTATTAATAAAGCGAAGCGTCCACTCTCCATCGAAGCTATAACTGCTCAGCAAATCATGAGCTCCAATGTCATTACGATAGATTCACAGGCCTATTCTTATGAAGCAATTATTAGAATGCTAAAGCATAACATAAAGCATTTACCAGTGGTTGATCATAATAAGCTGATAGGTATGGTTACAACGAGAAACTTATTTGATTCCTTTTCGGATAGCGCATTATATCTTGTAAAGGAAATAGATAATAAAAAAACAATCGATGAGCTTCAAATCTCCATCAAAAAAATAGAAGATGTGTACCTAACTATGATGGAGGAGCATGCAACAGCTAAAGAAATCTGCTCTGTTATTTCTGAGGTGAATGATCGAGTGACGCAGAAAATTATTCATTTAGCTGAAGAGAAAATGATAGTGGAAGGATTTGGGTCTCCACCTGTTCCTTACTGTTGGATTAGTCTTGGAAGTGAGGGGAGGAAGGAACAAACGCTACAAACAGATCAGGATAATGCGATTATTTTTTCTGATGTGCCAAAAGAACAATATGAACAGGTTGATCAGTATTTTAGCAAACTGGCTGAAAAAGTAATCAGTGCTTTAACAAAATGTGGGTTTCCAGAATGTCCTGGGAATGTGATGGCAACAAATAGGCAATGGAGAAATACAGTAAGCGGATGGAAAAAGCTATTGGATAAATGGATAGATGGGAACGAACCAGAATTAATAAGATTGTTTACGATTTTTGTTGATTTTCGCCCGATATATGGGGATAAATCATTAGCAGATGAGCTTAGGGAAAGGATGATAAAAAAAAGTAATAAAAATGCTTTATTTCTACACCTTATGGCAGAGGACGATACAGCAACGAAGGTTGCAATTAATCGGCTTGGATTATTTCAATTAGAAAAAGGAGAACCGCATGGAATTATTGATTTAAAGTATGGAGGAATCAACCATATTATTAATGGTTTAAGAATTCTTGCTGTTAAGTATGACATTGTAGAGGTAAATTCGTGGGAAAGGTTAGATGTTCTTTACCTGCGTAAAATAATCAATGAAGATGAAAGAGACCAAATATTACAAGCATTAGATGATCTCATGGTCCTACGATTACAAAGCAATCTAAAGAAACTGAATGAGGGTCAAAAACCGGACCATGTTATCCATCCAAATAGTCTTTCGAAAAAAGATAGAATTCGCTTAAAAAAAGCATTAATGACTACACGTTGGTTTCAAATGCTGGTTATTCGTGAAAGTGCTATTCCTGGAACCTATCTTAGGGGATTTTAGGTGGGGAAAATGGATGGTCTAAAAAAATTCTTAAGGTCAATTTTTCATTCAAATGCTTATACAGCTGACATATCCGACAATGAAAAAGAATGCTTGGTAAGAATCAAAGAAATCATATCAAATTATAGGAGCATCTATGATCCATCGCTACTCCTTAAAGAAATTGAATTTGTCATTTTTGATACAGAAACAACAGGCTTTCATGCTTATGCGGGAGACAAGGTTATCTCTATAGGAGCTGTGAAAATAAAAAATGGAAAGACAACAGATAGATTTCATCAGTTAATCAATCCCAAACGACAAATCCCTATGGAAATAGAAGGGCTAACAGGTATATCTAATAGGGACGTAGAAAATAAACCGAGTATTTTAGAGGGGCTGTGTAGTTTTTTGATTTTTGCTGAACAGCATTTTTTAGTAGCGTATTATGCAGATTTTGATATCCATTTCCTTAACCTTCCTTTACAAAAGTTAGCTAGTATCCAAATTCCATTCCCTATTCTAGACATAATGATGCTTTCCTACCATCTGAATCCCAATATACCTTCACAAAAATTAGATGTGCTGCTTAAAAAATATCATATCGAAATCATAGGTAGACATAATGCCTTAGAAGATGCCATTATGACAGCGAAGCTATTTAATGAATTTATCATGCAGCTTGAAGAGGAAAGAGGGATAACAAGGATAGGTGGATTAAAAAATAGCATGCCAAGTATTTGTAGACAAAACAAACCTTATATATTTAAAAAAGCTGATATTCATTCAATTTATAATAAATGAGTGATATACTCCAAATACGAGGAGTGATGTTATTTGGGTCAGCGACTATGGACAAAGGATTTTTTATTTACTACCGTTTCAAACCTATTTTTGTTTTTTAGCTTTCAGATGCTTATCCCTACGTTACCTGTATACACAGAGCGGTTAGGTGGGGATGAATTTGCTGTAGGGATGGTCATTGGTATTTTTACGATATCTGCACTTTTGACTCGGCCTTTTGCAGGAAAAGCATTGGATCGTTATAACAGACGTAATGTGTTAATAATAGGACTAATTATTTTTATTTCTTCTGTCATTAGTTATCATTGGGTAACCACTGTACTGATTATTTTATCCCTACGATTTATTCATGGGATTGGTTGGGGTATCACAACCACTTCTTATGGAACAATTATTGCTGATATTATTCCTTCTAAACGTCGTGGAGAAGGAATGGGATATTACGGGTTATCCTCTACCCTTGGTATGGCGATTGCTCCTTTACTTGGTATTTGGGTAATGAATGTGTATGGATTCGGGCTGCTATTTTTTCTTTCAATGGTTTTAGCGATAACCGCCTTGATATTTTCTCAATTTATTCGTTATTCTCCACCAAAACCATTAAGTAAAGATAGCGAAGGAGTAAAGCATAAGGATGAAGATATGCGAAAAAATAGTTCCTTTTGGGAAGGGCTGATTGAAAAAGAGGCATTATTTCCTTCCTTTCTAGTGATGTTATTTTCTGTTACATATGGTGGTGTTGTCAGCTTTATCACCTTATTTGGGAAAGAAGTGGGAATAGAAAATGTAGGATGGTTTTTCCTTGCCAATGCATTGATGGTGATGGTTGTTCGTCCAATATCGGGAGTTATCTTTGATCGAAAGGGTCATGCTTGGGTGTTATTCCCTGGAGTCATCTCTGCAATCATTGGACTTGGATTACTATCTTTTACAACCAATACATATTTTCTTGTTCTTTCGGCATTATTTTACGGATTAGGGTTTGGTACGATACAGCCATCTCTTCAAGCATGGACAATTAATCGTGTTACTTCTCAAAGAAGGGGTGCAGCAAATGGAACCTTTTTTTCTGCATTTGATCTTGGAATCGGGATAGGCTCCATGCTGTTAGGGATGGTAGCAAAGGCTTCGTCCTATGCAATCATGTATCGAATTTCTATTGTATTATTAATTGTTTATCTTATTTTTTATTTGCGTTATATCGTAAAGAAGAAATCTTCTCATTTAAGCTATTGATTCACCAGCAAAACCTTTTTGGGCCATTTACCAACCTCAATTTCCTTTTTCTTTACCCATGTGTTGGAATCAAACACTGTTAATCTATCCTGTAGGATATTTGTAACCAAAAGATTTTCATCGTCAACGGCTAAAAACGATGGGGTTGGTGTGGTTATTTTACCTATGATTTGATTGGATTCTAGATTAAGAATGGAGATGTTTTCTCCTGTCATATCTAAATTAGTATAGTGATTGATAAATGCCGTATTATCCTTTTTGATTACCATCATTTGTGGAAAGCTATGCGGAAGATCGATCTCTTTTTTTATTATTCCTGTCTGTATATCTAATATTTTCAGCTTATTGGTATATGCTTTTGGGTTGGTTACCCATTTTGGTTTAGGACCGTACGCAAAGCCAGGATAAACACCGTATAGTGAATTGTCGGAAATAGTCATCCAGCTAGGTGGTAACTCTTCTTCAGTTTTTAAGATGTTATTTGTAGTAACCTCATGATTACTATTTAGTTCTATTTGTAGAATTTTTGCTGAGCTGCCATAATTCGCTGCTCCACCTGTATTAAGCGCTGCATATATTTTCCCTTCTGCTTCAAGCAAAGAGGAAGTCATGCCTGGTGTATAAATGCTATTTATCATTTTAAATTGAGTTAGGTCAACAATCATAAATTGGAATCCCTTCTTCATATCTTGCTTTACTGATGATATGTAAGCCACATGCTGAGAAATTTTTATTTGATGTGGAATATAAGGTAATACCAGCTTAGCAATGGAAAAATCCTTTAAATCGACTTGATATAAATCCTTACGCGGATCTTCGTGTGTTCCTGTATCAATAAGATAAAGCTTGTTATTAAAAATATCCATATCCTCGATATATCTTCCCACAGTTAGTTTTTTCATTATATGAAAGCTATAATCAATCAAAATGATATTCTCTTTGTTGTCATTGTTATAAACAACAGCATAAGGAAGGGCTGATTCCGTTTGATTTAACGTATCATAATCACGACAGCTTGAAAGTATAAGTGCTAATAATACAAGGAAAATGACGTGTAGCTTCCATTTCATGTTATTCACCTCTTTATATCATAATAACGAGACGAAAAAATCGTCTCGTTATGTTTATTACTAACGATTAATCAGCAGATACAAAAACATATGCTTGAGAATCCTCATAGATGTCATCAGGTAATACAGAGTATCCACCATCCACATCTAAATCAATACTTGCTTCTTCCTTATAAGCAGCCCATACCAGCTTACTACAGTACCATTCATTGTAGTTACTTTTGATTGATAGTGCATTATATGATTCTCCATATTGATTATAGGCAAACCAAGTTGTATTATACCTTTCATTGGAGCTTGTGCTTGGAACCCATAATCCAACAGCCTCATCGTAATGTCTAAATTTATCAGGCGTTGTTAAATGTACATCACTACTGGGTGTAGTATTTGCTTCCCAAATGCAAGTATCATGTATACTGCCGCTATAAAAATCAGAATCCCACATTCCTGCATGACGATAGTAGCCCCATAAAACCCAACCATCATGGACAAGAAGAATATCTCCATAATCAAAGGAGGAAAAGCTTATATTATTTGTACCTGTGGGGTCTTTAAAGCCATCAGAGGTGATAGTAATTTCATCTGAAGGTTTACCAGCATGTGTCCTAGACGTCGGACCAACAGGAATAACCCCCTTTTTGTTCATTCCTTTTTCTTTTGCACCAAGCATTTCTGGTGATACAATTAAATTTTTAATTTCTTGATTTTTTATCTGGTTATTTTTCGTAGGGAAAAAAGATTGCTTTTGAAAAGCTGCTTGTGGACTATCCAACGCTTTGTATGCCGGCGTCTTTTCTGCTGCGAAAACAGCGGAAAAGCTTGAAAAAATTAAAATTGCACCAAAAAATAAGCTTGCTATTTTCTTTTTTGACATTAAAAAAATCCCTCCTTTAATGAGATAAATATTTATTTAAAATAAGTAGCTACCTTATATGTATATAAAAAACGAATCGATATTATAACGATCTTTATAAAAATAGCGTACTTGTACTTCCATCCTTCTTTTTTCGGATATGTTCCATAATTTGTGTTCTATAATTTTATAGATAGCGGAAAAGCTAATAAAGCGAAACTATTACGCCTATAATCTATAAGGAAGGTGAAAAAATGAAACGTCGGGTATACTCTTTTTTCGTTCTGTTTTTTGCTGTAACCATAGCCTTTACTTTTTCCTTTGCTGATGTAGTATCTGCCGCTACTTATACAGTAAAATCTGGAGATACATTATGGGAAATATCCAAGCGTCATGGTACAGGTCCAACAGCTATTATGAAAGCTAATAAATTAAAATCTCCAATGATTTATGTTGGACAAAAGCTACAGGTACCAGATCAATATACACATTTCGTTAATTATGGGGATACATTATGGTTGATAGCTAAAAAGCATGGTGTATCTGTAACACAAATTATTAAATACAATGGAATTAAAAATCCGGGGAATTTATATGTTGGACAAGTTATTAAAATACCTAAACAAACCAATAGTGGCAATAGTAGTAAAGGTTCTGCAAAAGTAGAACAATTAATAAAAGCAGGATTGAAATATGTAGGAAGGCCATATCAGTTAGGTGCAAGCAGTAGCCAAACAAGTACCTTTGATTGTTCCTCCTTTGTTCAAAGAGCGTATCGAGATATTGGGATTACCATAAAGCGGTCTTCACGTTCTCAATATAGTTCTCCACCAGGAAGAGTGATCAAAAAATCTGAGCTGCGTAGAGGAGATATTGTTTTCTTTGATTATATGAGGGATGGTAGAATAGATCACGTAGCTATCTATTATGGGGATAATAAGCTACTCCATACTTATCGTGCAAAGGGTGTAGAGGTTGGTGCGTTTTCAAGCTATTGGCAGACTAGATATGTTGCTGCAAAACGAATTATTGAGTAGAACTTATTTCTTATCAAGACAAGAGGATGTCATAAAACTACTTAGGTAGTTAGCGACACCCTCTTTTTTATCCTATTGATTATTGTATTCCTGCGGCAATTTTTATATGCCGTTGGTGTTCATTATCGATTAACCCATCCTTATGACGAGTACTATTTAGAAAATGAATATCAAAATGGCCATCAAATTCGTTATCTGTTATATATTGAATGCTGTGAGGCATAAAGGTTGCTGATGCGGCAATACGTCGGCCATCTACTTCAATAATGACAGCTCGATAATTCCAACTAAAGGCCCCGCCCCAAACCTCCTTCATGATAGCAGTATCCTTTGCAGTTAATGGCTCCGTATCCGCGTGGTATGCTCCAATTGTTCGTTTTACGTAGCAGGATTTTCCTGTTTGTATATCGATCATTTTAGCAGTTGTCCCGATAGGAAAAACATATTGTGCTTCTGTCCACCAATCTAATAATTCTCCATATTTTTCTGAAACAACAGGCTGTATAGGAATATGATGAATGGGAATGTTTAATTGTTGTCCAAGGGTAAGAACACTATCTAAGGTTAAGCCGTTCACTTCTAAAAGTTCCGTCATGGGAATACCGTATTGAATACTTAAATTCCAAGCGTTATCACCAGAGACAACGGTATGTGCTCTATAGGTTATGGTAGGTTCTTCTGTTGTTTGACTGATAGAAGTCGTTTTTTGTTTTGCTACAGGTGGAATGTATAATACTTGACCTACTGTTATTATATCTGATGTTAAGCTATTTGCTTCCTTTATAGCAGTAACAGTAGTGTTAAATCGTTGAGAAATCAACCATAATGTATCTCCAGCACTAACGGTATAAAGCTCTGCTTTTGACGTGGTAATAGAAACTGTTTTTGTACTAGAATCCCAATCCACCTGATACTGTAGAACCTCTGAGATAAAGCGAATGGGGACATAAGTGGTGTTATTAATAATTCTTGATTTTGGAGTAGGTACTTCTTCTCCGTTTACTCGTGCAGTATCTGCACCAATGATAAAGGCTATTTTGGTATCCTCCTTGTTTATCCCGACTGTTTTTGACTCACTGTTCCACCAAACACTCGCTCCTAATGCTTCTGAAACAGGTCGGACGGGAACGTATGAAGTTCCATCTATAATTATTGGTGGAGGATCAAACTTCTGTACAATTCCATCGATAACAAGGTTTACTTCTTGATAAACGATAGATGGAGTTGGAACTGTTGTGTTCGTTGGAATAATAAGCACTTGTCCGACATAAATAATATCATTACTTAAATGGTTTATTTTTTTTATCTCATCAACTGTGGTTTTGTAAGTCTGAGAAATATTCCAAAGAGAATCTCCGCCTTTTACATTGTAGGGTAGATCCTGTGCAGTAACATGTTTAATGGAAAAAGTAGAGATAAGTAAGGTTCCCATCATAATTTTCACTGCAGTTATCTTTATATTTGGGAATGTATCTACCATAAAGCTTTTAAGGCTTTGAAGGACATATTCTTCCTTATCATCTTCTGATTGATGATGTTCATTTGCAAATTCTGATAATAGAGGATTTAAATGTACGATTAAGATATATTCGTCCTTCTTCTTGATGAGCTGATGACTGATAAATGGATTCAATAGTATCCCTCCAAATTGTTAAGTTTAGCTTATTATGTGTATGGACAGCCTTTTATATGAGAACGACCCTTATTCTCTTTCTATTTTTTATACTTTGTTATAATATTATGAGTAAATTGGACATAGTGTAGATAGAGGAGGGTAATGAATGGACTTAGGGTTACATGGGAAAGTGGCTATTATTACTGCTGCCAGTAAAGGATTAGGAAAAGCAATTGCTTTGGAGCTAGCACGTGAAGGTGTTCAGCTTGGTATTTCGAGTCGTAATAAAGAGCATATTCTAACTACAGCAGAAGAAATTAGAAAAGAAACTGGAGTACGGGTAGAGTCAATGACCGTAGATGTTAGTAATCCAGAGGAAATTACATATTTTGTTGAGACAATGGCTGAAAAATTTGGTAAAATAGATATACTAGTGACAAACGCTGGTGGTCCGCCAAGTGGAGAGTTTATGGAAATCGCTGATGAAGCGTGGGAAAAAGCTTTCCAGACTAATTTAATGGGAATTGTAAGAACGGTGAGAGAGACTGTTCCTTATATGCAGCAAAATGGTTCTGGAAAAATACTCACTGTAGCCTCTTCCACCGTTAAAGTACCTTTACCTGGAATGGTATTATCTAATGCGATGAGAGCTGGAGTAGCTGCTTTTATGAAAACCATAGCTACAGAGCTTGCAAAGGATAACATCTTAGTGAATGTTGTTGCACCAGGAAGAATTGCTACAGATCGACTAATAGAATTAGATACTGCTGCAGCTAAAAAATTGAATGTACCCGTAGAGGAAATAAGCGGTAAATTAAAACAATCCATACCACTTGGACGATATGGAAAGCCTGAGGAATTTGCAAAGGCAGTTGTTTTTTTAGCGTCGGATGCAAATGCATACATAACAGGGACAACATTATTGGTAGATGGTGGTATGATTCAAGCTTTATAGAATATGAATAGGAGGAATGGAAAATGATGACAGAAGAAAGAGACACAGGAAAAATTAAAATTGAAAGCGATGTTGTTGCTATGATTGCGGGGCTTGCAGCATCAGATACAGAAGGTATTGCTAGTATGTCTGGTGGTATTACAGAAGGCTTAGCAAAAAGAGTTAGTGGGAAAAATGTATCAAAGGGTGTAAAAGTTGAAGTAGGTGAAACAGAAACTGCAATTGATCTAAAGGTAATTGTAAAATATGGATTTAAAATTCATGAAGTTGCAAAATCTTTACAGCAAAATGTAAAGGATGCTGTAGAATCAATGACAGGACTTCATGTAGTTGAAGTGAATGTACATGTAGAAGGAGTCGAATTCCATAAAGAAGTGGAAGAAGAAGTAGAACAGCCATCTGTGCGAATTAAGTAAATAAAATAGACAGCTTGTAGATAAAGCCCAATCTCTGCGTTGCTCCTTCATCTAGGACTCTTACGTATTCCTGTATACGCTGCAATCCCTAGCTGTCGTCGCGCCTTGATCTTGGGCTTTCTTTACAAGCTGGCATCCTGACGGCAGGATGCGAATGAAACAATCCCCACCTCAATAGGTGGGGATTGTTTCATTCGGTGCTTCTATTTTTTTCTCTAGACAAACTCAAAATTAAGCCAATGGCTGTCATCGACATGATTAAAGAAGAGCCACCAGTACTGATAAATGGGAGTGGAACCCCTGTTATGGGTATTGTTCCAGTAACCCCACCAATATTAACAAAGGCTTGGATTGCAAATGAAGTAGTAACACCTATACCTACTAATGTTCCAAAGGTTTCTGTAGAACGTAATGAAAGAATAAGAATGCGCCAAAGGAATAATAAAAACAAGATGATGAATAAGGTAACACCAATGAATCCAAGCTCTTCTCCTATTACGGAAAAGATAAAATCAGACTGAGGATAAGGTAAATAAAAAAACTTTTGAATTCCCTTCCCAAATCCTGTTCCCAAAATACCGCCGTTCCCTAATGCGATCAATGATTGAATTAAATGATATCCATTTCCATAAGGATCACTCCATGGTTCTAAATAGGAAGTAAATCTAGATATGCGGTAGCCTGCTGAGAAAATAAAAATCGGAAGAATGATTATTCCAATAAAGACTAAATAGAAAATATGTTTAAAGCTGGCCCCGCCTACAAAAATAACAATGCCAGCAGTAACTAATAGGATTAGAGCAGTACCGTAATCTGGCTGTAGTGCTATCATTATGAAAAAGATAAGAGTAATAAAAAGAGTAGGAAATAATCCTTGCTTAAAGGATTTCATCTTTTCATTCTTCTTTGATATCAGCGCAGATAAGTAAACAATTAATCCCAATTTAGCAAATTCAGAGGGCTGAATAGAAAAAGAATCTATTCCAATCCAGCTTTTTGCGCCGTTTCGCTCTATTCCGATTCCTGGAATGAAAACAATCAATAGCATAAAAAAAGATAGTGCTAATATCAAAAGATAATATTTTTTATATATTTGGAAGGGTATATTCATGGTCAAAAGCATCATAATCATACCGATTCCTGCCCAAATTAATTGTTTTTGTGTAAAAAACCAGCGATTTCCCATGTCCCAATAGGAAACGGTAAAGCTCGCACTAAATACCATTACAATACCAAACCCAACCATGCCAAGCGTTAAAAAAAGCAGTAGAAAATCTGGAGTTCCTCGACTTGGTTTCATTCCTGTTTCTCCCTTCATCAAAACGATGTTAATCTTCGGTTTATGTATTCCATAGAGAGGTTCTTGATTCCTGCCATTCATACTAATCTGATGGATAAAAGAAAAATATATTTGTTAAAGCTTAACATATTTTTTAAACAATCGGGAAAAAATATATCAAGATAAGAAGGGATATTATTGACCCGAAGTTAAAAGAAAGGAGTATGTAATATGTATCACTTACGTGATGTAATGACAAAAAATGTAATCACAGTCAATACTTTAGACAATGCTTTTGAAGTTGCTGAAAAGATGGAACAGTTAAATGTAGGAGCTATTCCTGTTGTTGAAGGTCAACAGCTGGTGGGAATGATTACAGATCGTGATTTGGTCTTACGTGGATATGCTCAAAAACGTTCAGGTTCCTTTTCTGTAGAAGGGCTAATGACAAAGGATATTGTGGTTGGAACCCCTGATATGTCTGTTGATGACGCTGCTCAGCTAATGGCAGAAAACCAAATACGACGCTTACCTATTGTGGATAATGGGAATTTAGTGGGGATTGTTTCTATTGGAGACCTAGCTGTTCGCAGCGATTCCTCAGATGAGGCTGGAGAAGCATTAACACAAATATCTCAACCGTCTAATACAGATTTTCAGAATGAGTTTAACAATCAAGTGGAAAATGAAGTTCAAATTCGAGATGAATTTTAAGGATGGAATAAAAATGGAGTCAACATTTGTGTTATGTTGACTCCATCAGCTTGTAGATAAAGCCCAATTTCTGCGTTGCTCCTTCAACTAGGACTCTTACGTATTTCTGTATACGCTACGATCCCTAATTGTCGTCGCGCCTTGATCTTGGGCTTTCTTTGCAAGCTGTCATCATGACGACTTTCTCGTCATTCTGATATAGTCAACATAACACATGTTGACTATATTTTTATGTGAAAAAAAGGAAAATAATTCTTTTTTTATTTTTTCCTTCTAAACGAACTCATGTTTGTATATAATAATAAGGATACGTTGAATTTACTTTGATTTCTAGAGGAGGGTTCCTGGGAATGTTAATGTATCCTAAAGAATATCTTACATTTTCCCAGTTGATAAAGAAATATGTTGTTTTACACATCATGCTAAAGGTATTAGAGTATGACCGGCATATGATGCAACAATCAGCCTGTAAGTTGGCTAATGCTTATGAAGAGCTACTTGCTGACATTCAATGGAGAATAGAATATGATTTGCGAGCTGTGAAGAAAGAGCTAAAGGAGCTTGGTGGAATGGTAATTGAAGAAAAGCAAGAAGCGACGGTTCGAGTTGTTAAAGCAAAGTTTAGAGGATTTATCTATACACATCGTTTTCTCAATTATGTTCTTCAATCAGAAAGCGAACAGCTTTTTAGAAGCTATACCTTACCTGTAAATACAAAAAAAAAATCCTGATATTCAGGATAAAGCGAGCACGTAACGATCTACCTTGCACCGTCATGAATCGCTTCATACCTAACCATAATCTTTCGACTATGATCAAGCATATCACGACCCATGATAATGGTTCGTTCGACCATACAGGATACCTGTACAACCATATGCAACCTTTCGGCTGCATATGACCGTTAACTCAA
>JAENYW010000039.1 GCA_016841555.1 Tepidibacillus decaturensis | reverse complement strand
GGGACATCCTTATTTCTGGATTAATGGGTAATGAAGGTAATCAACAGACAGTAATTGCTGATGGAATTGTTGAAGGCATCGTATGGTATGAATCTAGTATGGTCATTCCCTTAAAGGAGAATTGGAAAGCATTTACTGGGGAAAAAATAGAACGAAGCTATTTTGTATTAGGGAATAGAATGATAAGATTTAAAGGAAATAAAGAGATTCCTTTTACCCATTATAAGAAGGATCTTAGATTGAAAAGGGTCTCCTTCTGGAAATATCAGCTTCCCATTGGTATCATGAAGGAAAATCTTTTTGAGTATCAGGATAAAACACGCGTATTAACGCAATCAGAAGCGGTGAAAATCGCTTTAGAACTGACAAAAAAAGATTTTTTTAGTAAAATGAAGGAAGATAGCCGTTTATTAAGCGAAAATGTTTTGCACTCTAAGATAGAGAATGGTAAAGTAACAATAAAGATTTTATTTGAAGTCATTGAGAATATTTCGATGACACAACCTATAATTCAAGGAGAATGAGGACATTTGCAAGTAGATATATATGCTAAGGAATTACACTTAGATAAGATGGAAGAAAGATTATATCTTTTTGGACCAAACGACCAATGGTTAAATATTATTCAAAAGCAGGTTGATGTTCAAATCTTTACACGTCAAGAGGATATTATTATCCAGGGAGAGATAGAAGAAGTAGAGCGGATAACCAAACTATTTCAAAGTTTAATTAAATTAATTCAAAAAGGGTATCGTTTAGCTGAGAGGGATATCTATTATGCTATAGAGCTGGCTAAGGATAACTTAACTAATGAGCTATTGGATCTATATAATGAAACCTTAGTTACTACCTATAAAGGGAAAGAAATTCGAGTAAAATCCTTAGGACAGAAGCATTATATCTCTACGATTAAAAAGAAGGACATTGTTTTTGGAATAGGGCCAGCAGGTACAGGGAAGACTTATTTAGCTGTGGTGATGGCAATAGCTGCATTAAAGAAGGGTGATGTGCGGAAGCTCATATTAACTCGTCCAGCAGTGGAAGCAGGAGAAAATCTGGGCTTTTTACCTGGTGATTTGCAAGAAAAAGTGAACCCATATTTAAGACCTATTTATGATGCGTTATATGATTTGTTAGGAGTGGAGCAGGTAAACCGCTATTTAGAACGTGGGTTGATTGAGATTGCACCACTTGCTTATATGAGGGGTAGAACCCTAGATGATGCATTTGTCATATTAGATGAAGCACAGAACACCACCCCAGAGCAAATGAAAATGTTTCTGACAAGATTAGGATTTGGTTCCAAAATGGTTATAACAGGAGATGTTACTCAAATTGATTTACCTAATCGAAAGGTATCGGGATTAATTGAGGCACAAAAAATCCTGAAAAATATAGAGGATATCGGCTTTATCTTTTTGTCGGAACAGGATGTAGTAAGACATTATTTAGTACAGAAGATTATATTAGCCTATGAAGAAAAAAAATAATTTTATGGGAAATATGATGTGTCCTTCATAAAAAAAAGAGGGGAAATCGTCATGGGAAAGAAAAAAAAGAACGGATTTCTATTAAAGCATTTTGTGGAAAGCTGGATTCAACATCCTTCTATTCGTTACACCATGTATATTTTTTTAGGCTTTGTTATGTATCTTTTTCTAATGGGACAAGTTATTCCTAAGACCTTTGAACTAAGTGAAGGACAACGTAGTCCTGAGGATATCGTATCGCCAATTAGAGTCCTAAATGAATGGGAGACCAATTGGTTAAAAGAACAAGCTGCTAAAAAAGTAGAGGATGTATATTCAAAGGATGACAATATTGTTAATGATCAAATGACCAAGCTAGAAACAACCTTTCAAGAAATTACAGATCTTGTTTTACAGGCAGAGATTTCATCTGATGAAAAGCTGGCATTATTGAAGGAATCGTCCCATATAAATTTTTTATCTGAGGATGCCATTCAAACATTAAGTAATCTATCTGAAGAGAAAATAAAAAATTTACAATATATATCTAAAACGACCTTTGATATAAGCATGAACAGCTACATCAAAATATCTGGGCTGAGTGAGGCATATGCTAAAGCGGAAGAACTAATTATATCGAATCCCTTTGATCATGATGAAGAGATAAAAAGAATAGCTTTAGAAATGACAAAACAGTTTATTAAGCCTAATTATTTTTTAAATGCCGAACAAACAAAGATTTTGAAAGAGGAAGCAAAAAACAACGTACAGCCTGTGTTTATAAAAAAAGACGAATTAATTGTTAATCAAGGTCAAATTATCGATACAGCAGTATATGAAAAGCTAAAGGCTGCTGGACTTTTAAAGGATACGTCAACGTTATGGCCGTATTTCGGGCTGTTACTTCTTGTAGTACTAATGGTATTAATGCTTTATTACAGTATTGATAGAATGAAGCCTACCATGCATCAGGATAATATATCCCTTTTGATGCTAATCATTATATTACTGTTATCCTTTTTAAGTATTAGTGTTTTTGGATGGTTAGATAATGATTCACTAACTTCCCCTATTGGCTATTTAGCTCCAGTAGCATTTGGTGTGATGTTAATTACTGTTTTTATCAGCATGCGATTTGCTATTTTAAGTGGAGTTATTTTCAGTATTTTTGCAGGGTTAATATTTAGTACAGATCAAACATTAATTTTCGATTTTCGTTATGGATTTGTTGCGCTGATTGGCAGTACAGCAGGTGCTTTTGCGATAAATAGAATAAAGCAACGCTCCACTATTTTACGTGCAGGACTAATTGTTGCGTTATTTAATATATTTTCGATTCTTGTGATTTTGATGCTTACTAGTCAAAGCTATTCACTGAGAGAAGGGGTAGAAGCTGTCCTTTATGGGATGATTGGAGGGATTTTTTCCTCTGTCTTAACGATAGGTCTTATGCCTTTTTTTGAATCCGTTTTTGGCATCTTATCTCCAATAAAATTAATTGAGCTATCTAATCCCAACCATCCTTTGTTACGGAAGCTATTAATTGAAACACCAGGAACCTATCATCATAGTATTATTGTAGGGAATCTTGCAGAATCTGCTGCAGAGGCAATTGGTGCGGATGGTTTATTAGCAAGGGTAGGGGCTTACTATCATGATTTAGGGAAAACCAAGAGGCCAACCTTTTTTATTGAAAATCAATTAAATATGGATAATCCTCATGATAAGATTTCTCCGAGCTTAAGTAGAAATATCATTTTAGCTCATCCAAAGGATGGAGTAGGACTGTTAAAGGAATACAAGCTACCTGTTCCTATTCAAGATATTGCAATGCAGCATCATGGTACCTCTTTACTTAAATATTTTTATCATAAGGCATCGAAGGATGCAGAGAATGCTATCTCAGAAACAGAATATCGTTATCAAGGGCCAAAAGCTCAGACAAAGGAAGCAGCAATTGTGGGAATAGCTGATAGCGTTGAAGCGGCTGTCCGTTCTATCGCCCATCCAACCAATAAGTCAATTGAAGAGGTAGTAAGAAAAATAGTAAAAGATAAGCTAGATGATGGACAGTTAAATGAGTGTGATTTAACACTGAAGGAGCTAGAAATTATTTCTGTCTCCATGCTAGAAACATTAAAGGGTATTTTTCATTCTCGGATAGAATATCCTGATATCAACGTGCTTGAAGAGGAAAAAGGAGTGAAAACGAGTTGATTATCATCGATGTATTGAATGAGCAGCAGGAGAAGAACATCACGGATAAGGAGCAGGATTTAATAAAAGAGTTAATTATCATAGCTGCAGATATGGAAGAAATAGATGATGGAGAAGTGGTAGTAACGCTAGTAGACAATCAACGTATTCAAGAGTTAAATCGTGATTATCGACAAATGGATCAACCGACCGATGTTTTATCCTTTGCAATGAATGAACAAGGTGATGAAGAAATGGACATAATATATGAAGAAGAGCTTCCAAATACGCTTGGAGATATTGTGATATCAATTCCGAGGGCAATGGAGCAGGCAGAGGAATATGGACACTCTTTTGAAAGAGAGCTAGGTTTTTTAACAGTTCATGGTTTTTTACATCTTATTGGATATGACCATCAAACGGAAGAAGAAGAGAAAGAGATGTTTTCTAAACAGAATCAAGCATTAGCAAAATTACAGCTTTTAAGGTGATGATTAGCTTGTTTTGGAGTAAACTGTTTAAAGGCTTTCATTACGCAAGTGAAGGAATTGTCTATGCGATTGCTAGCCAACGAAATATGAAAATTCATGTTTTGGCTGCTTTATTTATCACGTTTCTAGGGATGGCCTTGCATTTGAAGGGAGTAGATGCGATCCTTCTTTTATTAGCAATAGGTTTAGTTATTGCTGCTGAAATAATGAATACGGCAATTGAAGCAGCTATTGATCTGGTAACGAAGGAGCATCACCCCCTTGCAAAAATAGCGAAAGATACAGCGGCTGGAGCAGTATTGTTTCTTGTTTTTACTGCTGTGCTTACTGGTAGTATCATTCTCCTTCCTTATATACGAAGATTTTTAGAAGGAAGTTATATTATCCCATCGGTTGATCCTCTCTCTTTTTTTTCACTACAGGGATTTTTTCTGCTTATCATCACTTATGCGATGAAAGCGTTTTGGTCACAAAGAAATGTTAAGCTACAGCCTCATGTCTTGATGGGAATAATCCTTTATGTCCTCCCTATTTTTAGTAGTGTACCTATACTGTTTATGGTGATGCTTCTAATTACTTTTATATCTATCTTTCTATTATTTCGAAAGGGAGTTCATTGGATAGCTCTTTTCCAGAGCGGAATGATATCTATCGGAGGCTTTTTTTTATTACAAGGCTTTTTTTTCACATAGAGAAGGAAACAGTGCCCTCTTTGTTGAAAATAGTTAGTCCCAGAAAAATAGGGGTTATATATTATTCACTGAAAAACTACAGGAGGATCATATGAAAAAAGAAGAATTAGTTGGATTAGCAAAAGAAGCTAGAAATACGGCTTATGTTCCATATTCCCAATTTAAAGTAGGTGCCGCAGTTATTACGAAGGATGGCACCATTTATAAGGGCTCAAATATTGAAAATGCTTCATACGGATTATCTAACTGTGCAGAAAGAACAGCTATATTTAAAGCAGTTTCCGAAGGAGAAAGAGATTTAGATGCCATTGCTATTATTGCAGATACAGATGACCCTGTCTCACCTTGTGGAGCCTGCCGACAAGTAATGGCAGAATTTTTTAAGCCAACAGCTAAAGTATATTTAGCAAATGTTAAAGGAGATATTAGGGAAACAACTGTTGAGGATTTATTACCAGGAGCTTTTAAACAGGAGGATTTAAATGAGTCAAAAAAATAATAAGTCTGGTTTTGTCGCACTTATAGGAAGACCGAATGTGGGAAAGTCTACTCTGCTTAATAAGATACTAGGACAAAAAATTGCGATTATGTCAGATAAACCGCAAACCACTCGAAATAAAATTAGAGCCGTTTATACAGATGATCATGGTCAAATTGTATTTATCGATACACCTGGCGTACATAAACCAAAATCAAAATTGGGTAGCTACATGATGAATATAACGTTAACAACTTTGCAGGAAGTGGACCTAATTCTTTATTTGATTGATGTAACGGATAAATTTGGACCAGGTGAGCAGTTTATTATTGAGCAATTAAATCAGATAAAAAGAACACCCGTGTATTTGGTGTTGAACAAAATTGATTTGGTTCATCCAGAAGCATTATTACCAATCATCGATCAATATCGCAATCGCTACCAGTTTACTGAGGTCATTCCGATTTCTGCATTACAGGGTAACAATGTAAAAACGCTTATAGAACAAACATATAACGTCTTACCAGAAGGTCCTAATTATTATCCAGCAGATCAAGTGGTAGAGCACCCAGAACGATTTATTGTCTCAGAATTAATTAGAGAAAAAATCCTCCATCTAACGAGAGAGGAAGTACCTCATTCCATTGCAGTTGTCATAGAGCAGATGAAACAGGGGGATGAAAATCCTGATACCGTTCATATTCATGCGGCAATCTATACAGAAAGATCTTCACAAAAAGGAATTATTATCGGGAAAAATGGACAAATGCTCAAGGAAGTTGGAAAGCAAGCACGTATAGACATTGAAAATTTACTAGGATCTAAGGTGTTTCTTGAATTATGGGTAAAGGTAAAAGAGGACTGGAGAAATAGAGAGTATCTATTGAAGGATTTCGGTTATTTTAATGAAGAATAGGGATAAAAACGCTCCACACTGGAGCGTTTTTTATAATTATCTTTGTGAGTTTTTTCCTAGGATAGAAATGAAGAAAATCGTCTAAGCTAAAAGATATAAATTTGAATTTTATTTCAATCTGTAAGGAGAGGATGAATCCAATGAAAAATTTTTCTTGGAACTATTTTTTAAATACTGGACAGATTGATGCATATCTTTTACTGAAGGAATATGAAAATATAAATCAAAACATCTCACATTAAAGGACATACCCCTATTAATCAAGAATAAACTTCTGATGCACCTTATTATCAAGTATAATAGAATGATGAATGTAAATTGGAGTGTATCAGAATGATAATCAAAGCAGAAGGCGTCGTTATTAAAACCATGGATTATGGTGAAACAAATAAAATCATTACCTTATTTACAAAGCAATACGGAAAAGTTTCTATCTTGGTTAAAGGAGCAAAAAAACCAAAAAGTAGGTTTCATTCCTTGGTACAAATGTTTAGTCATGGCGAGTACATCTTTTTTTTAGGAAAAGAAATGGGAACATTAAATCATGGAGAAGTTGAGCAACGCTTTACGGATATGATAGAGGATATTGAGAAAACAGCATACGCTGCCTATATGGTTGAATTACTTGATAAAATGACAGAATCTAAAGTACCTCAGCCACATCTTTTTAATCAGCTACTATCTAGTTTAGAGCAAATCAACGCTGGGAAGGATGCAGAGATGATAGCAATGATGTTCGAAGCAAAGCTTTTGCAGGAGACTGGCTATCGTCCACAGCTTCAATCCTGTGTAATATGCGGAAATACAGATCATCTCCATTCTTTTAGTGTTCGTCATGGGGGCATGATCTGCAACAAGCATGATGAAGAACAAGCAGTTTCTCTCCAAGCTGGAACAATAAAGATATTAACAGTATTTCAGCAAATTGATATTCACCGATTAGGGAATATAAATATAAAGGAATCAACAAAATCACAGCTTCGTGTTATTATGCGAGCATTTTTCGATGAATATATAGGGATTTCTTTAAAAACAAGGAGATTTCTAGATCAGATGAAGCATTTTAAGTAAATCAAAATCACAAAGGTTAGAACTGCTATAAACTTTCTCGTCCCTGTATAAATACGTATAGGAGATAAGGGAGTTTTTTCTTCTTTATAAATCTCAGATAAATTGAAAAAAAAATATTGCATCTTTTAAGATTGCAATATAGTATATACTATATAGGCTGATAATTTCCTATAGTATAACACATTGCAACAAAGGTGGTGAAAGGCCATAGAACTATCACAAAGACAAGAACAGATTATTCAGATTGTAAAAGAAGAAGGACCAATTACTGGAGAAAAAATAGCAGATAAGCTTCATTTAACTAGAGCCACTTTAAGACCAGATTTAGCGATTCTTACCATGTCAGGCTATTTAGATGCAAGACCAAAGGTTGGCTACTTTTATACTGGAAAAAAAGCAAATCAGTTAGTTAGTGAAGTATTAAGTAAGATGTTTGTAAAGAATTATAAAGCTGTTCCTGTTGTAATAAAAGAGGAAACATCAGTATATGATGCCATTGTTACGATGTTTTTAGAGGATGTAGGTACATTAGCTGTTTTAAAAAATAAAGGAACGTTAATAGGAATGGTTTCTCGTAAGGACTTACTAAAGGCAGCCATAGGAAATCAAAATTTACATGAAATACCTGTTTCTATTGTTATGACTCGAATGCCAAATATTATTACCTGTGAAGTGAATGACCCCCTAATTGAAGTAGCCAACAAATTAATTCAGTACCAGATTGATTCAATTCCTGTTGTCCGCCCCATGGAGGATGGATATGAAGTCATTGGTCGCATTACAAAAACAACTATAGCAAAAGCGTTTGTTGAGCTTGGTATAGAAAAAGAAGTATAGGAGGGAAGGGCTATATCTAATCAAACGGATAAACCAATCATATATGTTATTTCTGACTTCATTGGAGAAACAGCCGAATATGTTGTAAGGGCTGCTGCCAGTCAATTTAATGGTGGCTCTGCTGAAATTCGAAGAATTTCTTATGTAGATGATAAAGAATCGATTGATGAAATTGTGCAATCTGCTCAAGAAGTAAATGGAATTATTGCTTTTACCATTGTTATTGGGACTCTAAAAGAGCATCTTCTTACCAAAGCAGGGGATTTAGGTGTAAAAGTAGTAGACATAATGGGTCCGATGGTGGATGCATTACAGGGGATGTATCATACTCCACCTAAAATGCAACCTGGCTTAGTAAGACAATTAGATGAAGAGTATTTTAGAAAAGTGGATGCTATTGAATTTGCGGTAAAATATGATGATGGTAGAGACCCAAGGGGCTTATTAAAAGCAGATGTTATCTTAGTTGGTGTTTCACGAACCTCTAAGACCCCATTGTCGATGTACTTAGCACATAAAAGAATTAAAGTAGCGAATGTTCCATTAGTACCTGAAGTAGAACCACCAGATGAATTATATGAAGTACCAAACAAAAAAGTGATTGGTCTTAAAATAACCCCTGATAAACTAAACGGAATTCGCACAGAAAGATTAAAATCCTTAGGACTTACTGCTCAAGCAAATTATGCAAACTTTGAGAGGATTTTGGAGGAATTAGAGTTTTCTGAGAGGGTGATGAAAAAATTAGGCTGTACCGTTATTGATGTGTCAAATAAAGCAATTGAGGAGACCGCCAGTATTATTATGGATATGATAAAAAAAGGTGGGGTAAATAATGTCAAATAAATACGTTTATTTGTTTAACGAGGGTAGCAAAGAAATGAAGGAACTATTAGGAGGAAAAGGAGCAAATTTAGCAGAAATGACACTAGTTGGCTTACCTGTACCTCCAGGCTTTACAATTTCCACAAAAGCATGTAATGATTATTATCTTCATGGCAAATCGTTAACCTCTGAAATGGAGCAACAAATTGACGAAGCATTAAAAACACTGGAAAATACGACAGGGAAACGTCTTGGTGGGGAAGAATATCCGCTATTAGTTTCTGTGAGATCTGGTTCCGTTATCTCTATGCCAGGAATGATGGACACCGTTTTAACTTTGGGATTAAATGATACTACCGTTGATGTTATTGCTCATTTAACAGATAATCCTCGCTTTGCTTATGATAGCTACCGACGTTTTATTCAAATGTTTAGTGACGTTGTATTAGGGCTTGAACACTATTTATTTGAGCAAGTGATTGATGAGAGAAAGAAGGATAATCAAGTCTATGAAGATACTGAATTAACAGCAGAAGATTGGAAGGCTGTCGTTGAGGAATATAAAAAAATTGTTTTAAGTAAGACAAAGAAGCCGTTTCCCCAAGAGCCTAAAAAACAGCTAGAAATGGCGATTCGTGCTGTTTTTGATTCATGGAATAATCAACGCGCTATCGTCTATCGTAAAATCAACAAAATTCCAGATCATTTAGGAACTGCGGTCAACATTCAAATGATGGTTTTTGGTAATATGGGGGATGATTCAGGAACTGGAGTTGCTTTTACAAGAAATCCTTCCACAGGAGAAGCAGCTCTTTATGGAGAATACTTGATGAATGCTCAAGGGGAAGACGTTGTCGCAGGCATTCGTACGCCAAAAAGTATTGATACATTAAAAAATGTAAATACAGAAGTATTCCAGCAATTTTTGGCTATTACAAAGCAATTAGAGCAGCATTACAAAGATATGCAGGATATTGAATTTACCATAGAAAAAGGAAAACTCTATTTTCTTCAAACAAGAACAGGGAAAAGAACAGCACAATCAGCGGTTAAAATAGCGGTAGATTTACATAGAGAAGAAGTCATCGATCGTGATACAGCACTTTTAAGAGTAGATCCTGATCAGTTAAATCAGCTTCTCCATCGTCAAATTGATACGACAGTAGATTTTCATGTATTAGCCAAGGGATTGCCTGCCTCACCAGGTGCTGCAAGTGGTTACATTGTTTTTGATGCAAATGATGCAGAGAAAAAGCATCTTGATGGAGATAAGGTAATCTTAGTTCGCCCTGAAACGACTCCAGAAGATATTCACGGAATTGTAGCAGCAGAAGGTATTCTAACGAGTAGAGGCGGAATGACAAGTCATGCTGCTGTTGTTGCTAGAGGAATGGGTAAAGCATGTATTACAGGCTGTGAAGCACTAAAAATAGATTTGAAGAAGAAAGAGATATATTTAGAGAATGGTAGTCTGCTTAAAGAAGGCGACACTATTTCTATCGATGGAAGTACAGGAAATGTCATGTTAGGAGAAGTGAAATTAATTGATCCTGAGCTATCTGAAGAGTTTCAAGTATTATTAGAATGGGCAGATGAAGTAAGAGAGATTGGAGTACGTGCAAATGCAGATACCCCTGAAGATGCTGCAAAATCTCGAGAATTTGGAGCGACTGGAATTGGATTGTGCAGAACAGAGCACATGTTTATGGCAGCAGATCGAGTACCAACTGTCCAAGAAATGATACTTGCAGAGAACAACGAAGAAAGAGAGACCGCATTGGCAAAGCTATTACCAATGCAGCAAGGTGATTTTAAGGGAATTCTAAAAGCAATGGCAGGTTATCCTGTTACCATTCGTTTATTAGATCCTCCCCTCCATGAATTCCTACCAAATGTTGAAGATTTAATAGTAGAGCTTACGAAAATGAAAGTTGAGGACGCATCGATACAAGAGATAAGGGAAAAGGAAAAGCTATTGCGTAAAATTAGAAACCTATCTGAATTCAATCCAATGCTTGGTCATCGAGGCTGTCGCTTAGGAATTACCTTTCCAGAAATCTATGCCATGCAGGCAGAAGCAATCTTCAATGCTACCATTGAATTAGCAGAAGAAGGGATCGAGGTAGAACCTGAAATTATGATTCCGTTGGTCGGACATGTAAATGAATTAAAGCTAATGAAGGATTTAGTGATTCAAATAGCTGAAAACGTCAAAGAAAGAACGAATAGAGATTTTAACTATACAGTCGGAACGATGATTGAAGTGCCAAGAGCAGCTTTAACAGCAGATGAAATTGCTGAGCATGCTGAATTTTTCTCCTTTGGAACCAACGATTTAACACAAACCACCTTTGGCTTCAGTCGTGATGATGCGGAAGGAAAGTTTCTACAGTATTATTTAGATCATAAAATATTATCAGATAACCCCTTTGTAACGATCGATCAAGATGGTGTAGGAAAATTAATAAAAATGGGAACAGAATTAGGAAGAAAAACAAAGCCTGAACTTAAGGTTGGTATCTGTGGTGAACATGGAGGAGAGAAGCATTCCATTGAATTTGTCTACAAAGCAGGCTTAAACTACGTCAGCTGCTCCCCCTTCCGCGTACCAATTGCCATCCTAGCAGCCGCTCAGGCCACGGTTAACAACAAGGGGCAATCGCTGTAAGGCTTGTAATGATATGGTTGAAGCTCATTAAACCTTATGTAATAAGGCTTTGAGA
This sequence comes from Tepidibacillus decaturensis, assembly GCA_016841555.1. Taxonomy (GTDB): domain Bacteria; phylum Bacillota; class Bacilli; order Tepidibacillales; family Tepidibacillaceae; genus JAENYW01. The sequence goes on along the minus strand of JAENYW010000039.1, from coordinate 3,493 downwards.
ATTTCTAAAAAAATGGAACAAGGGTACTGACTCTTAACATTTTTAAGGGTCAGTACCCTGTTTTATTATATACAATAGTCAAAATCTCCATTGAAATGTAACGACAAAGGCGTTACAATATTATCAGAAGGAGAGGACTTCAGGTGGGGGTAATTTGGTTCACACACAAGGAAGTGTAGCTAGCGGATGATACCATTACTATAAGATATAATTATGAATAAAAAAGGATTTTTTTGGTCCTTTTTTATTTAAATATGTTAAAATATGTTAATCCTTATTATGATTATCGCTGTATTGGATGAAGTGCTTTTTGTACCACTACATGAATCTTTTCTGGGAGATATCGCTCCTCATCATCTAAGAAGCTCATATTTTGCATTGAATAAAGTCGTATCCAAGGGCAGTGCTTTGATTGGTTCGATTGGTATTTACATAGGGAGCGTGTCTCTGATATGATCTTTAGTTTATTTGTTTGGAGTTCTGGAATCGTGGCTATAGCTCTATTTTATGTAATTATGCTTAAGATTTATCGGTTAAAGGATACGAACAGTGGTTATGAAAAAACAATAGCGGCTTAACCAAATCCATCTTATCGGATAGAGTATTTAGTTATGCTAAAGTTCTTTGTACTGGAAGAAAAGGTAGGAAAACTAATTTACATTAGGAGGGGGGAGTATACTTTGAAAGCGATCGTTGTAAATGCTTTTGGTGGTACGGAACATATGACGGTTCAGGACATCGAGATGCCAAGCATAGGGCCGAAACAGGTCTTAATTCGGGTGGAAAACACAAGTGTTAATTTTGCAGACATTAAATCAAGATACGGAAAAAAAGGGGGTAAACTACCATTTATCCCAGGTTTAGATGCGGCAGGGATAATTGGAGAAGTCGGCAACGAAGTTCAACGGTTTAAAACAGGTCAAAGGGTGATTGCTTTTCCCTCAGAAGGTACCTATGCCGAGTACATCGTAGCCAATGAAAACCTTACGTTTGCGATACCGGATTCAATAGATTTTACGACTGCTGCGGCAAGTCCCATTGTTTCATTTGTCTCCCATCAACTTCTTGCACGCGTGGCTAAGTTAGAGCAGGGGGAAACAGTACTCATTCATGCTGCGGCAGGTGGAGTCGGTACAACAGCGATACAAATGGCGAAGTTATTAGGAGCAGGTATGGTAATCGGAACGGTAGGGAATGAGAGCAAGAAACCAATCGCTTTAGAAGCCGGTGCAGACTATGTTATTCATTATGAGGAAGAAGACTTTGCATCGAAAGTGAACGAATGGACAAACGGCAAAGGAGCCGATGTCATATTGGATTCTATAGCAGGGTGGGTTTCAGAAAAAAGCCTTGAATGCCTTGCCAACTATGGAAGGCTTGTCAACTTTGGAAATTCAAGTGGGCAAATCGGTCAGTTCCAGACCAAGGATTTGCATGCCAACTGTCGGTCTGTGATGGGCTTCAGTTTAGGTACTACGAGACAAGAAAGACCTCATCTGCTTCAGGAAACAGCAGATCAAGTATTTTCTTACCTGTCTGATGGAAGGTTGAAGATCAAAATTGGCAGGGTGTTTCCGTTAGTGGAAGCAGCGAAAGCCCATGATTGGGTAGAAAGTAGGCAAAGTGTAGGGAAAGTTCTTCTAAAGGTTCGTTAAAACGAGATCCATTCCGTTAGATCGGGGGTAATTCTATGAAAACAATTAAAGTCTATCATTATGATGCGTTTAGTCATGTTCCGAATATGGGGAATCCAGCAGGGGTAGTCTTCAATGGTGAAGAACTATCTGATCAGGAAATGCAAGCAGTAGCAAAAAAAGTTGGCTTTACTGAAACGGCTTTTCCAATGAAATCAGATCAAGCGGATATTCGTATTCGTTATTTTACTCCTGGTCATGAAGTGGATCTTTGTGGTCACGCAACGATAGCCACAATGTATGCGTTGAAAACGAAAGGTTTATTAGGTGATAAAACGGATCTAAAGATTGAAACAAAAGAAGGAATATTACAGATTAAGCTCAACTCCAGTGTAGAGGATGAGCTTCTCATCACAATGCAACAAGCTTTTCCGAAATTTAAGGAATTCAATGGCTCACTAAAAGAAATAGCAGATGCCATTGGAATAGAAGAAAGTGATATTGAGACGAAACTACCTACACTGTATGGAAGTACAGGGACATGGACCTTATTGGTTCCCATAAAAAGCCTAAATACCTTCAAAAAAATGAGACCTAATAACGCGTTTTTTCCAAATATTTTAAAAGAAATGCCAAGGGTATCGATCCATCCTTTCTGTTTGGAAACCTATGATTCTTCCGCCCATATGCATGGCCGTCATTTTTCTTCGGCTTTTTCAGGTACGATAGAAGACCCCATAACGGGTAATGCCTCTGGGGTGATGGGCGCATACTATGCTAAGTATATCAATAAGAATGTCGATTTAATGAATCTTATCGTTGAACAAGGTCAGGAAATTGGAAGAAATGGTAAAGTTGGAGTAACATTATCCAAAAGAGATGATGATCAGTACGATATTGAGATCACAGGAAATGCTGTTTATAATAAGGATTTTAATGTTTTCATATAACCGAAAAAAATTTTATAAGTCCAATTGGTGACCAATTTTAATATGCTCTTATCGTGAGGGATATAGATTTGATAATGTTCCCATTCATATACAAGGAAATACGACGACGAAGTAGTTTGGTATAAAGATTTACAATCATTTACGTATTATATAAAGGTTGTACCTTATGATGATCCAGTTCCATCTCCTTATTATAAAATGCGTTGGAGAATTTCTAAGCATAGGCCAGTCACTTGGTCAACTAATTTAAGTAGAGGGTTCATTGAAGGTTCACATTATGGAATAGATGTAACTTCTTCTACTTCAACCAAGATGGAAGAAGGCTGTTATTCAGGATATTGTTACAAAGGGGATCCAATTGTTTCATTCTATGATGGAACTGTATCTCTTGCTTCTACAAGTGTTAGTGGATATGGTTATGCAGTCTATATCAACCATGTTATTGACGGAAAAAAAGTTCAATCACGATATGGACATCTTTACAGTTTTTCAGTAATCCAAGGCCAAAGTGTAAAGGCGGGGCAACAAATTGGTTATATGGGAAATAGAGGAACTGTTGGTGGAACTACAGGTTTACACCTTCATTTTGAGACCCGAGATTGTGTCTCAAGCGGATGTACTCATGCAAATAGTTCGTCAACTCCTAAAGATCCAATGTTATATTTTCCCGGCTACTAAGAAGAAGAAACTTAATTGTTTAACGATCTATTAATTCTATTTGGCATGAAAATGCTGTGATGCTGTTCTTAAATAACGGTGTTAACTATTTTCATGCCTTTCATATCGTACTCTATCCATACTTATATTCATCTAATTAATGTTAAAATTGAAAGAAACATTTTCGGAAATTCTCTCTGTGAAATAAAATCAGACAAGGGGTGTAACCGAATGAAAAAAATATTGATTTTG
>JAENYW010000038.1 GCA_016841555.1 Tepidibacillus decaturensis | reverse complement strand
CATTGCAACATTAGAGGTTCTTTCAAATAAAAGCCTTTATCAGCAAATGGAGCTATACGGAAAACAGCTAGAGGAAGGAATTCTTCAAGCTGCTAAAAAACATCACCAAGAAATTATCTTAAATCGATTCGTTGGAGCCTTTACCATCTATTTCGGATCTCATGCAATAGAAAATTATGAGGATGCAAAACAAACAGATGGCGAAAAATTCGCAAAATTTTTCAAGCTGCTGTTAGAAGAAAAAATTTTAATCGCCCCATCCAAGTACGAAGCTTGGTTTTTAACAATCGCCCATTCAAATAATGACATTACTCAAACACTACATGCAATTGATCGTGTATTCTCTATGCTATAATTTTACAATATATCCTCTGCATAAAATTTGCATAAAAAAGACAGGTATTCCTCCCCGCCTGTCTTTTTCTACACATTTCCAAGCTTGATTTTACTTGTTTTCATAAAGCGTTTTCATTGTTATTAAAGCGCTTTCATATGTATAAAAATACACTGATACTATTGTATATTGATTTGAAGCATGATAATATTATATTGACTAAATTTTTAGGCTTGGGGGATTTTATTGATTATTTTTACATTCTAGGGGGTGACAGGGTCAGTTTTGACCTGAATAGTATGATAGGGAGTCAAGAAAAACAAAAATTATCTAACCTCCTTTTTGGAGAACATGATAGCTGCGGTATCGTTTCAGTAATCGAAAAAAACGGAAGGCCTTCTCATTCTAATTTACAAAAAAATATCGATGCACTAATAAAAATGAACCATCGATCTGGATTTATTAATGGAGAAGGTGATGGTTCGGGTGTTTTAACAGATATTCCAAGAAAACTTTGGGCAGATAAGCTGCATACTAATTATCAATCATCCGATTTGGCATATTCACCCTTGTTTGTAATAGGACACCTCTTTATTGAAAACAGTGTAGCTTCAATGTCTGAAACACAGCAAGTGATAAGGGAAAAATTCGCTAAATATCAGATTGAAATATTAGTAGAAGAAGAAAATCAGGTAGATACGAATGCACTAGGCCCTAATGGGAAAAAGCAGGAGCCTTTATTTTGGCAAATAGCAGGTATTTCTCAATCTACAGTAACAGCTTTAAAGAAAGAATTATTCTCTCTTGCAATTGAGATAGAAGAGAATACACAGGTTCACATTGCTTCCTTAAGTAATTATTCAGCTGTTTATAAAGTATTGGGCTCAGCCGATGTACTACCGGAATACTATTTGGACCTAAATAACCCATCCTTTGAAACGACCATTTCAATCGGTCATAACCGTTATTCAACGAATACGCTATCTCATTTCTTTAGGGTACAGCCATTTACCCTTTTAGGACATAATGGTGAAATCAATACTATTCAACGTTTACGTGATGAATCGAAGATGTTAAATATTCCTTTAGTATATAAAGGAAGTGATTCACAAGACTTAAACCGAGTCATTCATGGATTAATTACTAACTATGATTTTTCATTGTTCTCAACAATGGAATTCATTTTCCCGCCAATTTACAATGAAATTTTTAAGATTGATGACAAATTAAAGAATCTATATACTTTTGCACGACATATATGGGGACCTTTTTCTCAAGGGCCTGCTGGTATTGTATCACGCTTTGAAAATCATGCGCTTTTCAGTGTTGATGCTATGGGACTTCGTCCATTATGGCAGGTGGAAACAGATCAAACATTATACTTCTCATCGGAACAAGGAATTGTCTCTGCTACTGAGATGGTTAGTGAACCAAAGCCCTTTGCTCCAGGAGAAAAGGTGGGTATTATCTTTTCTGAAGATAGTCCCATTCAAATCTTAAAGCATCATGAATTACAGCAAATGGTATATAACGAGGTTTCTGGACGTTTCCCACTTGAAAATTATCATCAGAAGCTAGAACCACCTCATTTTCGTAAAACCAGCTCTTTTTATCCTTCTTTTCCTACGTTATCTAATTCCATTTATCGTGCATTTGGCTGGGAAAAAGAGCATATTGATTTAGCCGAACAAATTGCATCCACTGGAAAGGAGCCTATTCGTTCTTTAGGATATGATGGCCCCTTAGCTATTCTTTCAAAAGAAAGAGTAAATATCCCTGATTTCCTAAAGGAAACAGTAGCTGTGGTTACAAATCCTGCAATTGATCGTGAAAGAGAAGTAGAACATTTTTCTACCCGAATGATTTTAGGAGGAAGAGAAGATTTTAATACGCATACAGTAGGAGATAGCTCTTTTGAAATACGTTCCCCTATTTTATTAGAAGGAGAGTTTTCTCAGAGTATTGTTGAAAAATTAGGAACCACCTCTTTAGAACAAACCATTGCTTACTTTTCTTCAGAATCAGATAAATATGTTGTAGCATTATCCCTTGCTTTTTCACCTGAACAAACCATAGAAGAACGTTTAGAAGAATTAAAAAATGAAGCCATCATTGCCGTTCAAAATGGAGCAAAAATTATTATTTTAGATGATCAAGCTTTATTTCAAAATGACAATCTATTATGGTTAGATCCGCATTTAGCTATTTCATCTATTGACATTGCTCTAAGAAATGAATTTGTAAGTAATGATAATTTAAGAAGGAAAGTCAGTCTCATTTTACGTTCTGGAGCGGTTCGTCATCTTCATGATATTATTACAGCTATTGGCCTCGGAGCAGATGCTATTTCTCCTTATCTTCTTTTTGCAACAGTGTCACAAAAAGGAGATGAAGAACTAATAAAAAACCTATATGATGGACTGAATAAAGGAATTGAAAAAGTTATTTCTACCTTAGGTATTCATGAGCTACGAGGGTATGAACGACTATTCTCTTCCATTGGTCTTTCTGAGGAGATAGCTGATTTATTAAACATTATAAACTTTTACGGAAGCGAAGAAATTGGCTATTCCTTTACACAATTAGAAGAGGATGCAAGACTTCGACAGAAAGATCTTCATAATGATAAGACAAAAGCACTTAGGAGCTTTCGATTACTTCCTAGAGTTTGGAAAGCAATTAGTGAGGTAGCAAATGGGTCACGTTCCTATAAGGAATATGAAGAGAAGCTTCTGGAAGAAGAAGATCAAAACCCAATTGCAATACGCCATATATTGGATTTTAAATATACGAATAAAGAAGTTCCAAAAGATGAAGTGACTATTGCTATAGATAATCATGATTACCCTTTTATAATTAGTTCTATGTCCTTTGGTTCACAGAATGAGACTTCATTTCGTGCCTATGCTGAAGCAGCTTACCAGCTAAATATGATGAGCTTAAGTGGTGAAGGTGGAGAAATTAAGGATATGTTGGGTAAGTACCCAAATAACCGAGGAATGCAGATTGCATCTGGTAGGTTTGGAGTAAATGTAGAATTTATTAATTCCTCTAATTGGATTGAAATCAAAATCGGTCAAGGAGCTAAACCAGGTGAAGGGGGACACCTTCCTGGTTCAAAGGTATCTGTTAAGGTAGCAGCTGCAAGAAACGCTACACCTGGAACAGATTTAATTTCTCCTTCCAACAACCATGACATTTATTCCATTGAGGATTTAGCACAAATCGTTGCCGAATTAAAAACAGCTAATAGACATTCCAAAGTGATTATAAAGGTTCCTGTCGTTCCAAATATTGGTACTATCGCAGTAGGAATAGCAAAAGCAGGAGCGGACGTCGTATCCTTAAGCGGATATGACGGGGGTACAGGAGCAGCCAGAGTTCATGCTATTCAGCACGTAGGCTTACCTATAGAAATCGGGGTAAAAAATACCCATCAATCCCTATTAGAGGCTGGATTACGTTCCGACGTGGAAGTATGGGCAGATGGAGGAGTTCGCAGTTCTAGGGATGTTCTGAAATTGATCCTCCTTGGTGCTAATCGGATAGGCTTTGGTACATTGGCAATGATTGCAATTGGCTGTACCTCTTGTCGTGGATGTCACTTAGATACTTGTCATGTTGGTATTTCAACACAAATTGATAGTATTGAAGAAGCCAACGAAAGAGGATTAAAACGCTTTGTTCCAAGAGTATATAATCCATCAGTAGAAAATCTAAAGCGACTGTTTACTATTATAGGTGATGAAGTAAGAGAACTAACAGGTAAGTTAGGTGCACGCTCTTTACAGGATTTAGTTGGGCGAGCAGATTTCTTACATCAAACCAACTATCATCAGCATTTAGATTTAACTTCTTTGCTGACTTCTGCCCCTATCAAACAGTCACTTGCCGCAGATATGTCTGAAAAAGAACAGCAGTTTTCTATTGCTGTAGGAGCAAACGAAGAAAATATTCAACAAAATGTTATTGTAAATTCCTTAACAAATGAACGTCTAGACAGTACCTACCGCATGATCGGAAGCGATCTTTCTGGGGATCGTGTACGCGAACATCTAGATGGAAGCTATCGTTCCCTTCCTCCTATCAAGCTGTCATTAAAAAAGGGATCAGTCCCTGGAAATGGATTAGCTGCTTATCTCGCTGATGGAGTTAGAATAGATGTGCAGGGCGGGGGCCAAGATGGCTTAGGAAAAACTGCATATGGTGGAAAAGTTAGTATCATTAAAGCTAAAAACAAACACGGTGTATACTATAATGGCTCCGTTGGCAAAGGTTGCTGCTATGGTGCTCAAAGCGGGTTATTCATTATTCAAGGAAATGCCGATTCTAGAGCAGGAATTCGTCTATCAGGAGCTGATGTCATTATTGGCGGTGAGATTACTTCCCCTATTCAAGATCATTTAGGAGGTATTGGCGAAAGAGCGAATATTAAAGGATTTGCCTTTGAATACATGACCAATGGACGTGCCGTGGTATTAGGTGACCCCGGACCTTGGATATGCTCTGGTATGACTGGAGGGGTCATCTATCAACGCCTTATACCTGATTATGGGATAGATGTTGCTGCTATTCGAAGAAGAATTGCAAAAGGAGCTAAGGTATCCATCGTTGCTCTTAATGAAAAAGGAAAATCAGACTTAACAGAACTACTCAATATATACACTCAGGAGTTATTGAAGGCGAACCAAAAAGAAAATGCACAGCGTATCATGAATTTATTAAATGATTTGGACAAGAACTTTGTACAAATTATTCCTGAAAATCATGTATTAGAATCAACGGTATTAACTGAGTAACATAAATATCTTTTTTAATTTTTTAAAAAAAGAGGCCATTGGTCTCTTTTTTTTCTTGATTTCATACGGTGAATTGGTATAATAGCTAACGTATCCCCTTGTTAGAAAGGTTAAGGAAAATGAAAATAGGCGCTAGAATTATAAAAACAGGTATCACTTTAGTGATTGCCATTTATCTTAGTAAGCTTTTGCATTTGGAACCAGTTATTTTTACATCTATTGCAGCTACTTTAGCTATCCAACGCTCGATTTATCGTTCATGGCAATATGGAATTGAACAAATTCAGTCAAATATTGTAGGCGCAACTATAGCAATGATTTTTGTTTATTATATTGGTACACATCCTATTGCCATTGCTGTTGCCATCATGCTAGTTATCGGAATAAATCTAGAGCTTGGCTTTGAAAAAAGTATTGCTTTATCCATTGTAACTGTTTTATCAATTATGGAGGGTGGAGGCCAAGAGGCTAATTTTTTTCTGTTTGCATTAGATCGATTCCTACTTATTTTAATAGGTTTACTTTCTGCACTAGTAGTAAATGCATTACTTTTCCCTCCTAGATACGATAAACGTTTAATTACGAAATTAAAAAATATGGAGGAGCAAACTTCTTCTATTTTTCGTTTCATTCTAGATCGTGAGAAAAACCAACGGACGATTCATTCTACTCTTGATGAGCTTCAAAAAGAAGTAGAAACGTTGTGGGACTTGTTTGAATTAGAAGAAGAACAGAAAAGCTATTTTAGAAAGAAGCTTCCTTATACAGCTTCAAGAAAATTAGTGGTATTAAAAGCGATGATTGATACTTCTGAATTTAGCATCCAATTATTTCGTATGGTTGAAAAATATCATAATACGATTCAAAGGCTACCAGAGAACTTTTATCATCTTTTATTTCAGCAATTTCAGAATTTAGCTAACTATCAAGATAAGATATATTCCAAATTTGATGGGAAAATCTTATCCTCTAGTCATCATAGTCAAAATGAAATGCTATTTGTTTCTCACTGGGAATTTTTCGAGAAAATGACGGCTTCAAATTTAGATTCACAAACCATTCTTGATGTGAGCACTATTTCATCCATGCTTAGAGAATTTAATCTGAAACTAGATCATTTAGATAAACTTGTTGATAGCTTTCATACCTACCACCGTTCTAATAGCAATAAATAGTAATTAGCATAGGATCATAGGGGATATCTTAAGAAATAATTTTTCAAATAAGTTTATATAAAAAACTCTTTACAGAGGAATCTTCTTCCATTATAATAAAATTACTAAATCATAAATGTTACATGTTAAGGAGGTCGTGTAGTAATGATGACTGTATATCAAAACACATATGTTATTTCAACAATTTCATACTTCTGCACGACATTAGAAGACTAATCTTTATGATTCGGTAAATTTACTTTAAACCTTTGTTTCTCTAACCCATTGTCGTGTATATCGACTATGGGTTTTTTGTATGTTTTTATGTTAAAAAAGACCATAGTTCATCTATGGTCTTTTTTTATACATTAAATAGGTTAAAGAAAGGAGTGTATGAAATGTGGGGCTACCCTAATCAGATGATTATATTAAAAACAAAGGTGATAGACGATACCTGAATAATTAGGAGGAATGTAAATTGATGCTACATGTTTTTAATTTTACTATCAAGGTGGAAAAAAGAACATTAACTCAAAAAGATTTATTAAAAGAAGCAGCATATAACAACGCTTTAGACGATATGGAAAAAATGCGACAAAAAGTGTTATATGAAGCTAATTTATATAGTCCATTTATGAGATAATTTTCACTAAAAAACAGCCAAATATTGGCTGTTTTTTACTTACTTCTGTATATTCTCTATCACAGCATGATATGCCTTAGGAAATGTTAACTGTTTTAACTGTTCTTTTTTTACCCAAATCCATTCCTCAGGGAATATATCTACTATTTCATCTATCTTATATATCTTCAAATCCCAATGTATATGAGAAAACGTATGCTGTACATTTATCCATTCGTCTTTAAGATGAACCATTAAACCTAATCTATGAAACATCGCTTCTTCCCATTCCTCTATTGTTAAAGGAAGATCATTTTCAAGAGAAGGCAATTCGTACATATTTGCTAATAATCCCTCTTTAGGCCGTTTAACAATTGCAAGCTTATCATTATATTGGAGAACTAAACTGATTCGAAATACTCGCCTAGGTGCTCTTTTTTTGGATTTAACAGGTAGATTTTCTTGATTTCCTTCTTTTCTTCCTTTACAAATATCAACTAATGGACAAAGTAAACATTGAGGCTGCTTTGGGGTACATACCATTGCTCCTAATTCCATTAATCCTTGATTAAATTCTCCCGCTCCTTGTTCAGGTATTAACGTATCAACTATTTGTTCAATCATCATCCTAGTTTTTGCTTTTGTAATGTCTTCAAATAGATGAAAAATTCTAGCTATCACACGCATAACATTCCCATCTACAGCAGGTACTTTTTTTTCGTAGGCGATGCTTAAAATAGCACCAGCAGTATATGGTCCAATACCAGGAAGGGATAACATCTCCTGTTTAGCATTGGGAACTTGTCCACCATAGCTTTCTTTGACCTCTTTTACACCAAGCCAAAGGTTTTTCGCTCTCGAGTAATAGCCGAGTCCTTCCCAAAGCTTTAATACTTCCTCTTCCTTTGCTTCAGATAAATGTTCTATAGTAGGGAAACGTTTCAGAAAACGTTCATAATAGGGGATAACTGTATCCACCTTCGTTTGCTGTAGCATAATTTCAGATACCCATATACGATAAGGATCCTTATTTTTTCTCCATGGCAAATCTCTTTTGCTTTCTTTATACCAAGTCAAAAGCTTGTCTTGAAAAATATCAACGTCCACCATTATGTCTCCTCTAATCACCTTGTTGTGCCTATTAATCATATGCTTTCATCATACCCTACTATCCTTTATTCGCCAAGGTAAGAAGGTTAAGTTATATCTCCATAATCAGCTTTGCAAATTGTCCATTATACTGCTGAAAAATAACCAATACATGTGTCCCGTTCCTGTCTATTAAAACCCAAGGCATAGGAGAGGAAAAATAGGTTAATTCATCCTTTGTTATTCCCACTAAATAAGAACGATAGATTCCTTCCCAAAGTCCACCTAATATTCTTTCCCATTGTTCTTCTGTAATCACCTTGGAAGGTTTCTCTTTTAAAGAGAATGTATCTAAATTATACACTTCATAATTCATTTGGTTTACGTTTAAATCCTTTATCGCTTTCTCAAATAGTTTTTTCCTTTTATTAATATAAGCTTGATTCAATATTTCCATTGCTTCCTTTTGTCTAGCATTTTGCGGCTCATTAAAGGCCTCCCAAGTATCTTGAAAATAAACCACATATAATTTATCTGCTGTAACTGATTGATTCATTGATATTCCATTATCTTGGTGTATTTCCGCATGATGATAAGATAACAAAGTATACACTGAGTCCTTCTCAACAGGCTCTTGTATTTTATTTACTATCCAATCTGTATTTTCCTTCCAAGGATAGCTTAATTGAATAAGAAACCCATTTTGAAATAATAGATTCACATCTTGACGTAAATAAACCTTTTCACTTGTTTTTGACCAGCTATCTGCTTGAATAATATACTCCTTATCTTTTTTAAAAAGCTTTAAGGTGGAACCGACATCTGTAAAAGCTATCTCTTTATTTATTGGAAAATATTGAATAACACTCTTTACATCCCTATATCCATACCATATGGTAGTAGCAAACAAGAAAATAATTACCCCGAATAGAATAACTCTCTTATAATTCAATTGCTTCTCCTCCAAATATTATCTTTAACGTTCAGTCCTTTCTTAAACTTATGAGACAAACCTTCATCTCATGCTAACTTTTCAAAAAATAAAAAAAAACATCAGTAAAAAAAACATCAGGGACGGTTCTTTTGTTTTCAAAACAAAAAGAACCGTCCCTGATGTTTTCTACCATTTTAAGAATAGACCTATCGTTGCAATCATACCGCCTGTTATAATCCCTAAAACAAGTCCTAATGCTTTATTTACTTTAGTAGGTAATGAGATTTCCATGCAGTTACTAAATAACTTTCCACTATAAGAAAGGACTATTTTCAAGAGAATAAAGGTTAAAACTATGCTAAATACGGTAAATAAAACATTTGGAAGCTTCATCACAAAATTATTCACTTTCTCAGTTAAAGTGATATTAGAAGCTAATATGCTTGCTGTTTTAGGAGCCATTAGTTTTGCACCAATAATAGCTAATAAATAACTTGAAAACTTTTTAAAAGACTTATAACCACTTTTGTATCCATAAAAAGCACTGCCAATAACTATTACTAAAAGAATGATATCAATCATACTAATCCACTTCATTCTTCTACCTCCTCATATTCATTATTTTTTTCAAATAACTCTATATATTTTTTACTAGAGTAATAATGAACGATGAAGTACCATTAGTCATTTACTATTTTAAGAGATTTTAGCGAATTATAATATCACCCCTAAGGGGTGATATCTTCCTTTTTAGGAGAGGAATAGTACAGGTTATAGCGAAATATATTATATTAAATGAGTTTTTTGGAGATGAGTGGTTTGAAAAGGAGCTATACAACGATTATTTTAGCCTATGGACTTTTTTTGGGCTGGTTACTTTCTTTTCCCTACAATGGCCCGGTGTTAAGTCGATTGGTTACTTCACATGGCTTTTCTATTGCTTCCTTCAGCTTAACCTATACTATTACTCCAACATTTTTCTTAATTGTATACTCTTTTTTTAATGTAAAAGAAAAGTATGCTAACACCATGATAACTTGGAGCGTTATTGTTTGCCTGCTTGGCACAATTATCATTTTTACTACTCGTCCTATCTTTTGGTATCCTACCCTAGCTTTGATGGGTGTTTTTAGTGTGCTATACATCATTAGCTGGAGCTACTTCTATACGATAGAAATCCCAATTGCACAAAAATTACCGATAATGTCTCTAGTGATTATTACCGGTAATGTCATTCACTATTTAATAAATATTTTGAATAATCTAGTATCTATTAATTTGCTTTTAGTTATTATGCTACTTCTATTGGTAGGAAGCTATTTGGCTACAAGTAAAACAACTATAAAAGAAAAAATTCCAATTCAATTGGAGCAAGATCCTTTCCCTGTTAAATTAATTTTTATACTTTCCCTTTTCTTATTTGCTATTAATTTGAATGGAGGCTTAACCTTTCATGCTATTTATCCCTCTTATGATCAATTGTTCATTGATTATTTCAAATACTACGGAATACTGCCATATATGATAACGCTTGCTGTCATGTATTTTTACGGAAGTAAAACCTCTATCATGCTTCCTGTTTTTTTGGGAATATCTTTTCTTGGATTGTCTTACTTGTCTTTTGGATTAATGGGTAATAACTTGTATAGCTTCTTTATCACCGAAACCCTCATGCAGTCAGGTTGGGCACTAGTTGATTTAGTTTTATGGACTCTTTTTGGGCTGGTTGCCTCTATCTACGGTAGACCATTAAAAATTAGCGGCTATGCTTTTATAGCAAATTCTTCTGCTGTTTTTGTTGGAGGTCTTCTTGGCGTACGAATTCTGACTCAACTAGAAAATCATGTACTTATTTCATCTGCATTTGCTATTGGAATCATTTTCATTTCCATGCTAACCGTTCCTTGGATAAATGAAACGATTGAAAGAGATTTACGTAATAAGCTTTTTAAAACTACCTTACAAAATAATACTCATGAAGAAAAAGGCTCACTAATAGTAAGCCTTCCCCAAAAAGAACTACTTACTACTCGGGAGGGAGAAATTACAGAGCTCCTCTTACAAGGATATACAAATAAACAAATTGCTGGTATGTTATATATTAGTGAAAATACAATGAAAACACATTCAAGAAACATTTATTCCAAGCTACATGTTGCCAATAAAAGAGAACTTCTGCAGTTATTTTTTTCCTTTAAACACTAAACATTAGGTAAACATTAGGGACGGTTCTTTTTGTTTTCTTTATACAATAAGTAGATTATTCTAGTTACCTATACTAACTTTCCTATGTAAATAACGTTGCAGATTACAAATCCGAAATGGTGAGATGAAATTGATTATTTATAAAAAACACAGTTTATTATTTTTGATAATTACTATTCTTGGAGTATTAACATTAATCACTCCTTTCAAAGAACAGACAGATTATAATTTATCAGTGCTTTATTTTGATGGTAAAAAATATGATTTATATTACAGTCCTACCAAACTATATGTTGATTATAATGGTACTACATACAATCTTTTGATAGATAAAAAGAATGAATTGATCGATTTAACTATTGGAGATATTAATTCGGATGGTAATGAAGAAATTCTGATACTTGTTGGGAGTAAGGGATCTCTCTATGGGAATGAAGTCATTATTTATGATTTCTTTATCGATTCCAACGATTTTAAAATACAAGAGATATATCGCAATGATATTAGTACGGTAAAGCCTTGGAAAATCAAAACCTGTGAAATAGATAATGATGATCAAATGGAAATCTTTATTGCTGTAAATAAATCTACCTATTACTATCCAAGTATTGAAAATAGACCCTTCTTTTTTAATTTTAAAAATGGCATACTTGTAAAGAAATGGACTGGTTCAAAAGTAAGAGCTCCTTTTACCGATGTTTATTTTGCTGACATAAATAACAATGGCAGTGATGAATTTATTGTTATTGAAGAAGCCGATAATGGCGGTTTCGTTATTGCGGTATACTATTGGTTTGGCTTTGGTTTTATTTTGCAGGCAGAAAGTCTTGTCTACGATACAATTAAGGATTTCTCCATTATTCATTCCGACAAAGGTATTTACTTTGAGATAGAAGCTATGAAAAATGGTAAATTAATAACTATTATCTTGGAGCCTTCAACTGATAAAACCAAAAATGGAATCTATTTATTAAAGGAAAGGAGTTAAGAAAATAATGAAAAAGGGTATTATTGTTGTTTTATCCATTATAGTACTGATGGCAGGATGTAACATTACTGTTGATAAAACTTCACAAGATAACTCTCAGCAGCAGCCTACAAGCAAAATAGCGGAAACCGATAATGATATTAAAACTGATGCAAATGATGATATCAAAGCTAATACCGATATTACAAAGGATACTGAACTAAATGGACTTCATCTAGTATGGAAGAATTCGTCGGATTACTTTAATAAAGAAGTAGAATTTATACCAACAACATACACTGCAAATGTGCCAAAATATCAAATCGCAGCTGATCTAAGTAACGTAGAAAATATAGAGCGATTTAATGGATTTACGGAGGACCAGCTAAATAAATTAAGAAGCAATGGCTTTGTTGTTCTTGAACCGAATCCAGATAAGGCCTATTATTACATGAAAATGTACGACGTATATGAAGATAATGAATATGAACAAATCCCTAGTTTTATCACAGTAGACGTTGCTCTCCATCTCTATCATAAATTTTTTGATGAAACCTTAAAAAGAACTGAAAAAGAACAATTGTTTGATGCGTTAAAGCAGTTAACAGCAAATATGCTAAATAAAACAATCAGGCTATATGAAATGGATAGCAATCAAACAATAAGGAATGAACTATCACATATCCTGGTATATTTTTCTGTAGCCAATAAATTAGTAAACGATTCATACGGTGATATTCCAGATGAGCTTAGATCTATTGCAGAAGAAGAGCTAGAAGCAATTAAAAAAGCAGAAGGCTATAAAGAATCTCCATTATTTAAATTTAAAATTAATTATGAACAGTTTATTGTCAGAGGACACTATACTGGTGATCAAACCTTAGAAAAATATTTTAAAACGATGATGTGGTATGGACTGATTGGCTACCCTTTCAATGATCAGCTAGATAATCCAAACTACGAAGCAATTACCAAAGCGTTAATGATTACTTATATTGCTAACCTTGAGATAAATAACATCGATGACATATCCCTATGGGATAAAATATATGCTCCTACCAACTTTTTTGTTGGTCAATCAGATGATATTACCATCCTTCATATGAAGGAGGTAATTATCAAGGTTTATGGTTCAAATGTAGCTCTTGCTGATTTTAAAAAGGTAGACTATCATGAAAAGTTGATAAAAGAAATCAGAAAGCTTCCCGGGCCACAAATTCAGCTTAGGCTGACAACAGGTGCTGTGGATACACCCACTGGAAAACAATTCAGATTTATGGGGCAACGATATACGTTGGATGCCAACATTATGCAGGAGCTTATGTTTCCTACATTACGCCCGATTCCTACAGGGCTAGATGTAGTGGCTGCATTTGGCAATGAAAAGGCAGAGACCCTTGCCAAGGAAAACTATTTAATGAATCTAGAACCAGAAAAATATGCTTATTCATTAAAATTAATGAAGGATAAGGTTAACTCCCTTAAACTGACGGACTGGCAGCAAAACTTGTACAATGGCTGGTTATGGGTATTAGACGCAGTTTGGGAAGAGAAGAAAAATACAGAAAAGCTACCATTTTTTATGCAAAATCAAGCATGGTATGATAAGAATATTCAGACAGGCTTAGGTAGCTACGCAGAGCTGAAGCATGACACGGTATTGTATGCAAAACAGCCTGTAGCTGAATCAGGTGGTGGTGAAGAACTTCAAGAGTATTATCCCAATTACGTGGAGCCAGCTGTTGATGTATATGATCGATTATTATGGTTAGTTAACTATTCAAAAACCAATCTTGAAAAAAGAGAACTCTTGTCTGAAAATAGTAAGGATTCTCTTATAAATCTACAAGAAATCTATGAATTGTTTAGAGATTGTTCCGTTAAAGAGCTTGAAAATATCCCCCTTTCTGAAGAAGAAAACAGAGCATTGAAATATATCGGAGGAACACTGGAGTGGATTGATGATAGTCTGTCCCAGGAATATAAACAATCCATCTCCTCTGCAGTGGTTTCCGATGTTGCAGGAATAGCTGATGTAGGAATGTTTTTGGAAATAGGTACTGGGCTACCAAATGAAATCTGGGTAGTAATAAATAGTGAAGGAAAAGAATATTTAGCTAAGGGAGTTGTCTTTAGCTATTACGAATTTATAAATGATAAGCCTTTAACAGATCAAAAGTGGCATGAAAGACTTGGAATCGAAAGGGTAGAAGAAGGAGAATGGCATTACGAACAAATTAATCCAGATTTGTTACTAAAAAATGCTCCTCCTCTACCTGATTGGGTAAGCACATTCAAATCATTCGAAGCAAATCGTGTTGAAATTACGCCTATTGAATACAAGGTAGAATAGTGAATAAATTAAGGGGGCAGATTCATTGATATATCAGCGAATCTGCTCCTAGATTAGTTTAAGAAGCTGGATTTTGACCCATTCCTTCCTTCGGTTAACCCTTGGAATGGAATTCCATATGCTTTCGTAATAGTAATAAAAAGCATTAACTAATGTCGGTTCACTGACTGTCAAAGCATACGGCATGTGAACAAATGCCCAAGCTGTAATAATGCTGTTTTCTTTAAACCAGAGGTTATTAGGATTCCTATCTCCTGATATAAGTGCTATTTCAAAATTTTCATTACCTTCTAAACGCTCTATTAAAAGCTGAAGATGCTTCTTAAAAGACTTATTTGATATAAATATATCACTACCAGTGATTAAAGAAAGGTCATTGTAAAACACTTTATCAGCTTGAGATAAGTTCTCAAGTCTGACAAGGGTATAAATATGCCTGTTTGTTATCCTAGTAATATTGCTGTGGAAATTTTGATTAATCTGCTTATGATATAATAGACACTTCTCGATTATATTCTCTTCTATATTATTTTCGTGAAGAATCTCAATAAGCAAGTCTTCAGACATCGTAGTAAACAACGGTATATCTGCGTAGAGATAGGAATTTTCTTGCCTTTGTCCCATTTCATAAATCTTACTTAAAAATTGCTCTTTCTCCTCCATAGAGTGTATTTCAACCAAAGGCCGAGAATTCTTCAACAATGTTTCAAACATTTCTTCATGCATTTTTACTGTAATAGACTCATCATATAAAGCGGTATATCTACTAGAAATATTTTCATCGATAACAACCCCTGTGATTGCAATGGCATCTTTCACGATAAATAATGTTATTTTAAATGACCAATCAATG
>JAENYW010000355.1 GCA_016841555.1 Tepidibacillus decaturensis | reverse complement strand
ATATACGCTTCCACCCATTACGTTCGTGGCTCCAGGTTATTCTCCACGTTCTATCATCATTACGTTTAGTCCTGCTTTTGCTAAGGTATATTCCGCAGAAGATCCTGCAGGTCCTGCACCCACATCAATCACATCATATTTATCAGGCATGTTTCTATTCCACCTCCTGCGCTAGCTTTTTAAACTCTTCAATAAATTTAGGAATGATTTCAAAAGCATCCCCTACAATTCCATAGGTACATTTATCAAAAATTTGGGCATTAGGATCCTTATTAATTGCAACTACAATTTCTGAATTTTCCATACCAACAGTATGTTGAACCGCACCAGAAATACCGACTGCAAAATATAGTTTTGGAGCAATTGTCGTTCCAGTTTGACCAACCTGCTCACTATGCTCAGCCCACCCTGCTTCTACAGCATCACGACTCGCTCCAACTGCAGCACCTAATTGCTGTGCTAGATCTCTAATAACTTGAAATCCTCTTTCATCCTGCATTCCTTTTCCACCAGCAACAATAATATCTGCATCTCCAAGACGAATTTTATCGCCAATATCTTGGACAACTTCAATTACCTTCGTCCTTAAGTCATTCTCACTCAGACCTAATGTATCTTCTATTACTTTTCCAGTACGTCCTTCTACAGGCTCTAACGCTTTCATTACTTTAGGACGAACAGATGCCATTTGTGGTCGATGTGTTTTACAAAGAATCGTAGCCATAATGTTACCACCCATGGCTGGACGTGAAGCTTCTAATAAACGATTCTTCAAGTCAACATCTAGCTTTGTCGTATCAGCAGTTAACCCTGTTCCTAATTCAGTAGCTACTGTACTTGCTAAATCTCGTCCTATGACTGTCGCACCAAATAAAAGAATCTCTGGCTTGTATTGTTCAACGAATTTCACAACCCCAACTTGATAAGCTTCAGAACGGTATTGATCAAGAATAGGATCATCTATCATATATACTGTGTCAGCCCCATATTCATAAAGTGTGCTGACGGTATGACTAACGTTGTGTCCTAATAACACACCAGCTAGTTCAACCCCGATTTTGTCGGCAAGCTTGCGACCTGCCCCAAGAAGTTCTATTGAAACTGGTGCAATTTTTCCGTTACGCTGTTCAATAAATACCCAAACTCCTTGATATTCTGATTCTGGTACTTCGATTTCTGATTTTTTCTCTTTAACAGCATTTATCTCACTAGCTTCTGATTTAGTAATAGGTGCTTCTTCAGATTTTACTTCTTCCTGTGGCTCTTCCTCAGCAGTTGCTTTCTTACCTGCACCTTCTGGTAAAGATATTGCGTCTGTAGGACAAACTTCTATACATTCCCCACATTCCACACATTTATCAGGAATTACTTCTGCTTGTGTTTCTCCTAAGAATAGAGCTTCACTGGGACATGCATCAATACAGGCTCCACAGGAAATACAAGCACTTGAAATAGTTACGGCCATTTTACACTCCTCCTTTTTCGAATAAACCATGAACATCCGTTAATTTAGTCATTACTTTGGAAACGATTTCATCAGGTGTTCCATTGATTTTTTCTCCAGTAGATTGCTTTGGAGGAGCGAATATTTTACCAACTACTGTTGG
>JAENYW010000354.1 GCA_016841555.1 Tepidibacillus decaturensis | reverse complement strand
GCAATACATGCTGCAGAAGAATTTGATAACGATTTTTTTACCCTTGAAGGGAATGGTAATCACTTACAAATAATAAAAAATTTATTAGACGGAATTGGATTGTCTTGGATGGAGATTGATACAGATGGAAAGATTCTATATCATGCTGCAGCTTCCGTACTATCAAATTATTTGGTCACCTTGCTTGATCTAGGCTTCCATATGCTGCAGAAAGCAGGATTATCAGAGGAGGATGCGCTTCACCTATCAAAACCGTTAATAGAAAAAACGTTAAGTAACATCTTTCGGGTAGGTACAGAGCAAGCATTAACAGGATCAATCGTAAGAGGGGATATTGGAACAGTACAGAAGCACATAAACGTACTTCAACAGGTAAATCCAGCATGGACTAATTTGTATCAAGTATTAGGTAAACAAACCATACAGCTAGCACAGCGAACAGGAAAAATAGACAATGAAAAAATGAAGAAGATAGAGGAGGTATTGAAAAATGATAAAAAAAAAGACAACTTCCACCTTTCGGAAGATGAAACAGAACAAACAAAAAATAACGATGCTAACAGCCTATGATTATCCAACGGCAAAGATTTTGGACGAAAATGGTGTTGATGGAATTTTAGTAGGTGATTCATTAGGGATGGTTGTTCTTGGATATGAAGATACGACACAGGTGACGATGGAGGATATGATTCATCATATAAAAGCAGTAAATCGTGGAATGAAACAAGCACTTTTGGTTGCTGATATGCCGTTTTTATCCTACCATATGGGAACCATTCAAAGTGTTAAAAATGCTGGAAAGCTAATACAAGAAGGGCATGCCCAAGCTGTTAAATTAGAAGGGGGTCAAGAAATCCTCGAAGATATTAAAGCGATTATTAAAGCAGGAATACCTGTTATGGGAAATTTAGGATTAACCCCACAATCGATCCATCAATTAGGTGGCTACATCATGCAAGGAAAAACGGAAGAACAAGTGAATAAAATGCTAGAGGATGCGTTGGCATTAGAATCTGCAGGGGTATTTTCTATTGTATTAGAGTATGTCCCCGCAGAAGTAGCAGCATTTATTTCATCTAAATTATCCATTCCTACGATTGGCATAGGAGCAGGAGTAGGATGCGATGGGCAAATACTAGTAACCCATGATATTTTAGGTCTATATCAAGGAAGTACACCAAAGTTTGTAAAACGTTATGCTGAAATAGGCATCGAAATGGAACATGCTGTTCAACAATATATTCAAGAAGTAAAACAAGGTCTATTCCCGAGGGAAGAACATAGCTTTCGTGTAGAAAAAGAATCATTAAAAAGAATTTACGGAGGGTAAAGATGGAGGTTTTTACAAGAATCGAAGCAATTAAAAATCGTTTAAGAAAGTTACAGAGAGAAGGAAAAAGAATAGGGCTAGTTCCAACGATGGGATATCTTCACAAGGGACATCAATCCTTAATACAACAAGCAGCAGCAGAAAATGATATCGTTGTGGTAAGCATATTTGTTAACCCTACTCAATTTGGACCAGGAGAAGATTTCGAAAGGTATCCAAGAAATCTAGAACAGGATATAGAGCAATCACAAGAAGCAGGTGCTAGTATCATCTTTGCACCAGGTGTT
>JAENYW010000037.1 GCA_016841555.1 Tepidibacillus decaturensis | reverse complement strand
TTGAACAAAGGTTAAGTATGGACCTATTGTATAAGGATATGGGCATAGCAAAAGAAATGGGAAATCCGATTCTCATTCACTTAGAGCTTACTGCATTAGCAGAGAAAATGATAGGGGAAGCAAAGGAAGAAGGGTAGGGCAATGAAGACGTTGCTGCCATAATTAAGCCAATTGAAAGAAAGGCCCATACAGAAGTAAAATAACATATTCTTAGTATTGTTCTATTTATAAAAAAGCATTATAATAAGTAATTAGGGTAATGACGCCTGTTTTAGGCGTCATTATCATTTAAAAGGAATAATGCTAAGAGGAGACTATAAAAAATGAACCGTGAAGAAATAAGAAATATTGCAATTATTGCCCATGTCGATCATGGAAAAACAACCTTAGTCGATAAATTATTAACGCAATCTGGGATATTTAGAAATAATGAACAAATCGAAGAAAGAATGATGGATTCAAATGACCTTGAAAAGGAACGTGGAATTACCATTTTAGCAAAAAATACAATGGTCCATTATAAAGATAAAAAAATTAATATTGTTGACACACCAGGACATGCTGATTTCAGCGGAGAAGTAGAACGTATTATGAAAATGGTAAATGGGGTTTTATTAGTAGTAGATGCTTTTGAAGGAAGTATGCCACAAACGAAGTTTGTTCTTCGTAAAGCATTAGAAGCTGGCCTTACTCCTGTTGTAGTCATTAATAAAATTGATAGGGAGAATGCTAGACCTCAAGAAGTGGTAGATGAAATACTGGATTTATTTATTGAATTAGGAGCAAATGATTCGCAGATAGAATTTCCAGTTGTTTATGCATCAGCTTTAAAGGGGTTAAGTGGTACTGATCCAGAAAATCTCGAAGAGGACATGAAGCCATTATTGGATGCTATTGTGGAATATATCCCAGCACCTGTGGTTGATTTTGACGCTCCTCTTCAATTACAGGTGACATTAATCGATTATAATGAGTATCTAGGTCGTATAGGCATTGGGCGAATTATTCGTGGAGAGATTAAGAAAAATCAAATGGTAGCTGTTATGAAAAGAGATGGAAAAATAAAGCAAGCACGAATTGCCAAGCTATATGGTTATGAAGGGTTAAAGAAATTTGAGATTGAGGATGCAAAGGCAGGAGATATTATCGCCATTGCAGGGATAGAAGAAATCAATGTAGGAGAAACAATTGCAGATGTAGAACAACCAGAAGCATTGCCATTATTGCATATTGATGAGCCTACCATGCAAATGACCTTCTTAGTGAACAATGGTCCATTTGCAGGCAAGGAAGGCAAATATGTTACTTCTAGAAAGCTTAGGGAAAGATTATTTGCCGAATTAGAAAAGGATGTTAGCTTAAGAGTAGAGGAAACAGATAGCCCAGATGCATTTGTTGTATCAGGTCGTGGCGAGCTACATCTATCTATTCTAATAGAAAATATGCGACGTGAGGGCTATGAATTACAGGTGTCAAAGCCAGAGGTTATTGTTAAAGAACTAGATGGACAAAAAATGGAGCCTGTAGAGAAGCTGATCATTGATACCCCTGAAGAATATATGGGTTCAGTGATGGAGAGCTTAGGATATAGAAAAGCTGAAATGCTAAACATGACTCATTTAGGTTTCGGTCAGATTCGTTTGGAATTTACTATTCCATCAAGAGGATTGATTGGCTATCGTACAGAGTTTTTAACATTAACTCGAGGATATGGTATATTAAATCATTCCTTCGATTCTTACCAGCCTAGGGTACAGGGTGGAATTGGAGGAAGACGTGCAGGTGTATTAGCATCTTCGGAGAGTGGTGTAAGCACTACCTATGGAATCCTTTCTGTAGAAGATCGTGGAATTCTTTTTGTATCACCGGGTATGGAAATCTATGAAGGAATGATTGTTGGAGAGCATAATCGGGACAATGATATTATAGTAAATGTATGCAAAGAAAAGCATGTAACAAATGTTAGATCTGCTACAAAGGATGAATCTGTAAAGTTAAAAACGCCAAGAACATTAAGTCTTGAGCAAGCTTTGGAATATCTAGATGATGATGAATATTGTGAGATTACTCCAAAATCTATTCGTCTTCGGAAAAAATATTTAAAAAAATCTGATCGAGATAAACACGAAAAAAATAAAAAAATAACGCTTCAAGTGTGAGGTGATAGGAATGAAATTAGGTTGTCATGTAAGTATTGCAAAGGGACTTACTAAAGCTGCTGAACAGGCACAAGCACTCGGAGCTGACACTTTTCAAATTTTCACAAAGAATCCTAGAGGGCTAAAGCCAAAAAAAATAAATGTGGAGGATGCTATAAAAGGGGTAGCATTTTGTAAAGAGAACGAAATAACCGTTATCTGTCATACTCCTTATATTACCAATCTATCCACTCCTAAAGCTGATTTACAGGAAGTTACGATAAGGTCTATTGTGGAGGATTTAAATATTGCCGAAGCTTATGGAGCAATTGGTGCCGTTGTCCATTGTGGAAAACATGTTGGTGAAGGGGAAGAATACGGGCTAAAAAGAATGATTGAAACCCTAGATATTATTTTAGAGCAATATGACGGACCTACACAATTATTATTAGAAAATACAGCTGGACAGGGAACGGAAATGGGTTTAGATCCCCAAACGTTAATGAATATACGAAACCAAACAAACTATCCGGAAAAAATAGGATTCTGCTTTGATACCTGTCATGCTTTTGCGGCAGGACAATGGAATGAAGAGACCTTTGAAGAATTTATCACCCTTGCTGAGGAAACGGGATATTTAGAGCATATTAAGGTGATTCACTTTAATGATAGCAAGGCTCCCTTCAAAAGTAGAAAAGATCGCCATGAAAAAATCGGAAAAGGGGAAATTGGCTCAAAAGCATTGCAAAAGTTTTTACATTGTGAAAAACTTAAAGATATCCCTTTTATTTTAGAAACGCCAGTAGAAAAAGAGGAAGAATATAAAGAAGAAATTCTTTATTTAAAAGAACTTGTTTCTGCGGGAAAAGGGGAGTAATCTTTCAGTGAATGCTGAACATCTGGAGGGAATGTTATGGATTTAGAAAAAGCTATTTTTAATTGGTTGCAGATTGCTGTTGTATCTGAAGCAAGACTCGAAGATGAAGCAGCAAAAAAAACAGCGGATTTTTTTAAGGGTATTTTGAAGACGGATCATCAGCTGTTAGATATTACTTATGAACGTGATCCCTTTAATTATATTGTCACGTATAAGAAGGATGGGAAAGAAGAGAAAAAAAACTTTGCAACAAGTACGGTAGAAAAGTTAATTGAAGATATAGAAAATGAGCCTAAATTTAGAATATAAGAGAAATAGAAATAAGAGGCTTATGGGCAAATAAGCCTCTTATTTCTGCTTTTAAGTTGGTTTAAGGGAGTGCAACATATTGGGGAGAAATAAATCATCTACATCTTTAAGTCGAATAGATAGAAAAAAACAGCATACAAAGAAAGGGTTGTTTGCTTTCTTGCTCTTGATTAGTTTCAGTTTAGTGGGTATGACAGGATATGCAGCATTAAAAGTTAATCACTTTGTTGATAAGATATATGATTCGTCTAATTCTGAACAAGCGTTAAATAATAATCAAGATGTGAAAGGTTCAGACCCTATAGATGAACAAAAGAACGTTAAAAAAGAATCCTTTGCCATCCTTTTATTGGGAGAGGATTATCGTGTACAAACAGGAAGCAAAAACACAGATGCTATTTTGGTAAGTGTCTGGAATCCAAATACAAAGCAAATTAGTCTTTTATCCATTCCAAGAGATACAAGGATTCAAATATCAGGGCAGGAATATGGAAAGATAAATAGTGTTTATGCAAAAAAGGGACATTCTGATACAATGAATATCCTTTCAAATTATTTAAATATACCAATTAAGTATTATGTAAAAATTGATTTTCATGGCTTTGAAGACGTGATTGATGAACTTGGAGGTATTAAAATAGATGTTGAACGGAATATGTTTTATCAAGACCCTGATGATGGAACAAACATTCAATTACAAAAAGGTTTACAGGTTCTAAATGGGAAAGAAGCTTTAGATTATGCACGTTTCCGTAAATCCTCTGATGGTCATGACTCTAGCGATTTTGAACGAAATGAAAGACATCAAAAAATTATTAAAGTACTAGTAGATAAACTAACTTCTATAACAGGATTAATGAATGGTTTTGATTTGTTAGATATTGTAGGAGATCATATGAAAACAAATCTTAATTCTGAAGAGATGAAAAATATTTTTTTTACATTTAAGTCAATCGAAAAAGATGATATACATTCTATTAAAATGGATTCTTATTGGGAAAATCCCTATGTTCATGTAGAACAAGAGGAACTAAATAGGGTACAACAAGAACTTCAAAATGCCTATGATCAAACGAAAGAAACAAATGCTAAGGTTTCAAACGAAGATAACAAGTGAAGATTGTCTAAAGAAATTAAAATGGATAAAGCCAAATGAATGGGAAAAAGTCTAGTTAGTTACTAGGCTTTTTTCTGTTGTTATTTTTTATAAAGCTTTTCCCTTGGAGATTTAGGATCTACCGTTTGATTCTGCTCCTTTTGGTTTTCCTTCGATGGGGGAGCTTCTTTTTTTTCTACATCCTTTGGTGATTGGGGCATTATTCTACCAACCATATCGGATAATTCTTCTGTAAAGCCTTTGATGGAATGTCCTCTTTTAATATCCTCATTCATCTCACGAATTCGTTGTACGATATCTGGGTCTGCTGTAACTAAGGTTTTGGCACCCAAAGGGTCCTCCTTTAAGGCTTCTGCTACAGAATATTTAATTGTTCCAACCTTGGAACGATCTAATGTAGCATCTATATCAATTCCTACGATAGCGTACTTACCAAACACAATTGCAGTTGCATCATTTACTTGAGGAATTCGAATGGCAAGACTTGCTAAACGATGAGCAGTTGCTTTAGGGCTTTGATCACGCTTTGGCTCAGGAGATGTTTGAGGTACCCTCTCTGTTTTTTTAATTTGCTTCGTAGGAGGAGCTGCTTCATTAGCAGGAGGTTTATTTTTTACTTGACAACCTACAGATAAAAGCAACGTAAGAATGGTAATAATCATTATGAGAAATCGCACTTTACCTCATCCTTTCTTATGAGCAAACAAGAATGTAGCTATAGTGTATCCAAAAAAGAAGGAATTAATGTAAGGCTTTTCATCATCTATTATTGAGATTCTTGCATAGAATATTAATAAGAAAGGACTATTATTTATGGTATAATTTTTGTAGGGAAGCTTTTAATAAAAATGTCGTTCATTTACATTTTTTTTGGGAGGCGAAATATTGAAGAAAATTTATATTTTAGATACCAATGTTCTGCTTCAAGATCCGAAAGCAATCTTTGCTTTTGAAGATAATGAGGTGGTTATTCCTGCAGTTATCCTTGAAGAGTTAGATGGTAAAAAAAGATTGATGGATGAATTAGGAAGAAATGCAAGAAAAGTATCTAGATTATTAGATAACCTTCGTGAAAAAGGGAAATTGCATGCAGGGGTCTCTTTAGATAATGGTGGAACGTTGACGGTAGAATTGAATCATCAATCCTTTCAAAAGATGAAAAGCTCCTTTGGTGAAATGACAAATGATAATAGAATTTTAGCAGTAGCAATGAACCTTCAGAAGGAAGAACAGGATAAAGAGTCAGGGAAACCAGTTATTTTAGTTAGTAAAGATGTGCTAGTTCGTGTGAAAGCTGATGTATTAGGAATAGAATCTCAAGACTTTTTGTCTGATCGGGTAATATTTGATACGGATATCTATTCAGGAAATTTTGAATACAAGGTTGCTCCAAACCTTATTGATCATTTTTTTGCAAATAAATCGATATCACTTGAAGAAATAGGCTTAAATCCTAATACAGTGAGCAATAACGAATTTTATATTCTTAAGGATGAATTCGGGAGTAATAAGTCTGCCGTTGTTAAGGTGAATAAGAGGCTTTCTATAATGGAACCTTTAAGAATGAATGAATCCGTTTGGGGAATCAATCCAAGAAACGTGCAGCAAAAAATGGCGTTAGAGCTGCTTTTAGATGATAATATACCTTTAGTAACCTTAATTGGGAAAGCTGGGACTGGGAAAACACTATTATCTTTAGCTGCTGGCTTGTTAAAGGTAGAGGATGAACGGAGATATCATAAATTATTAGTTGCAAGACCAATTATCCCTATGGGAAAGGATTTGGGTTATTTACCAGGCGAAAAGGAAGAAAAGCTTCGTCCATGGATGCAGCCCATTTATGATAATTTAGAGTATCTGTTTAATGTCAAAAAACCAGGTGAATTAGATAAAATATTAGACGGAATGGCCAGTATCGAAGTAGAGGCATTAACCTATATAAGAGGAAGAAGTATACCTAATCAATTTATTATTATTGATGAAGCACAAAACCTAACAAAGCATGAGGTAAAAACCATCATATCTCGGGTAGGTGAAAGAAGTAAAATTATTTTGATGGGAGACCCTGATCAGATTGATCATCCTTATTTAGATGCTACCAATAATGGTTTAATCTATGTAGTAGAAAAATTTAAAAATGAAAGCATTAGTGGACATATTCAGCTTAAAAAGGGAGAAAGATCTGATTTAGCCCAGTTAGCTGCGGATATATTATAACATTGGCAAAAGTATATAAGTATACAAATAGAACTTGTATTATCATGTATATTCTTATACATTAATAGATGATTACTCCCTTAAGCATAAAGGGTCTTTTATGGAGGATATACAATGGAAATTAAACAGTTTGTATTAAGCGAGTTCGATGTAAATAACTATCTACTAATAAAGAATAATCAAGCAGTACTAATCGATGTTGGCTTTGATCCAAAGGAGATTGTGGAATATCTGTTGGACAGAGGGGTAGAGCTTAAAGCTATTCTATTAACCCATGCTCATTTGGACCATATTGGTGGTCTTGAATACCTTAGAAAGCATTTTAATGCACCTGTTTATATTCATCAAAAGGAACAGGAATGGTTATTGAATCCAGAGTTAAATGGGTCACAAGCCTTCCCTTTTTTTGGTGAGGTTATTTGTAACCCAGCTGATGTTATCCTAAAAGAGGAGATATCTATAGATATCGGTGATTTCCATTTTGAAGTGATATATACCCCAGGACATACTCCTGGGGGAATAACCTATTATATAAAGCCTTGGTCTTTTGCAGGAGATACCTTATTTTATCGTTCGATAGGAAGAACAGATCTTTATGGTGGAGACCAAATGTTGCTTTTGGATAGCATTCAAACGAAATTATTTTCTCTTCCAGATGAAACAATTGTATTTTCTGGGCATGGGGAGAAAACAACAATCGGAGAGGAAAAAAGATTAAATCCATTCTGTAGACTATAATACAGATAATAGAATAGAAAGAGGGAAACGTAGGTTGATTATTCAGTCAAGTGCCAAAGTGATTTTGTTATTATCCCTTGTATTTCAGGCTATTCCGACAACGGACGAGCCCCCTCAGACAAGGGTGATGGTTGTCGGGGATATTATGATGCATAAGCCCATTACTAATTCGGGATATGATAGTAATAGTAAAGCCTATCAATTTGAATCTATTTTTACGGAAGTAAAGCCAATTTTTTCAAATGCAGATTTAGTGATTGGTAACTTAGAAACTCCTTTAGCAGGGATAGATGCAGGATATTCTGGATATCCGCGGTTTAATGCTCCTAAAGAGTTGGCTGAAGCGTTAGAGCATATTGGGTTTGGTGTGTTAACGACGGCCAATAATCATTCAATGGATAAAGGTGAAAAAGGAGTTGTTCAGACCCTAAACCACTTAGATGAATATAACCTCTTACATACAGGTACATTTCGAACGGAAGAAGAAAGAAAGATGCCGTTAATAGTAGATACTAATGGGATGAAAATTGGTCTTATTGCCTATACCTACGGTACAAATGGTATACCAATACCAAAAGATAAACCCTATATGGTTAATTTATTAGATAGAGCTTCTATTCAAGAGGATATAAAAATATTAAAAGAGAAAAAAGTAGATTATATCATGGCAATGGTTCATTACGGAACAGAATATCAACGTTTTCCAAACAGTCAGCAAAAGGAATGGACCGCTGCTTTGAAGGAGATGGGGGTTGATTTTGTTTTAGGAAGTCATCCTCATGTTGTTCAGCCCTTACAGATTAGCAAAGAGGATGGAAAAGAATCAGATACGGGAGTTATTTATTCCTTAGGAAATTTTTTAAGTAATCAAAGTGGGAATTGGAAAGATTATGGAATCATTCTCAATCTATTATTAGAAAAGGATGTAAAAAATCATAGGGTAATTCTGAAGGAAGTATCCATTATCCCCACCTATGTATTGCGTTATCAGGATCAAGGAAAAAGAAAATATAAAATCATTCCGTTAGAGGAAGAGTACATGAATATTAACTATCATGATGAGTATATTTTTCAATATGGACAAGAATTAATAGAGCATGTGATGAAGGGATTAGATTAAAAAAAAATAACCTCCTATTTATTTGGAGGTTATTTTTAGGGGAGGTTAAAAATCTGTTTCAAAAAATTTAATCATTTCATAATTAGGGGAATATGGTTGTGAATCTTGGGTTATTCTGTTACTATCATATAGTAACTTTTTAACTATGTCAATAGTAAAAAAACATATTAGTTGAGAAAGTGATTTACTTTGGATAGAAGTAGATAAAGCGAGACTAATTCAGATGGATGTGGAACTGAAGAAAAAAGGGGTCGTTAAAAATGAACGTAGAGCAAAAACAGCAAGCATTAATAAATGAAATCATTCATGCTATGTCTAAAAATACTATGCATCGCATCACATTTTATGATTATATGAAAATGGCATTATATTATCCTGAGCTTGGTTATTATACAAAGGATAAATTAAAAATAGGAAAAAATGCAGATTTTTATACTAGCACTAGTGTAGGTTCAGTATTTGGCAAAACAATTGCTAATCATTTTGTTGAGCTTCTCCCTTATACAAAGAATGGAGAGGGTTATTCTATTCTTGAAATGGGTGGAGGAGATGGACGTTTAGCACGTGATGTGTTAAATGAAATGAAGAAGAAACATATAGGAATATATGAAAAGCTAACCTATTATATGTTAGAAACAAGCCCTTATCACAAAAACATTCAGCATGACAATCTCAAGCATCATATTAATCATGTGATTTGGATTAATGATGTAAAAGAGCTTCCTAGTCCATTTGAGGGTGTGATTTTTTCTAATGAATTAGTAGATGCTTTCCCTGTTCATAAGGTGATACAGAGGAACGGTAAGTTACAGGAGATTTATGTCAGCTGGGATGAACAAGAATCTACCTTTGAAGAGATTGTCGATGAGTTAAGTAATGAACAGCTAGAGACCTACTTTAAAGAACAGGATATTATATTAAAAGAGGGACAAATAGCTGAAATTAATTTAGAAGCGAAACAATGGATGCAGACAGTAGGGGAAAAATTACATAGAGGCTATATTGTGACGATTGATTATGGATATCCCGCCGAGGAGCTATATGCAAGCCATCGTCATGAAGGGACAGTCATGTGTTATTATCATCATCTAGCAAATGATAATCCCTATCAGAATATTGGTGAACAGGATATTACGACACATGTTAATTTTACCGCATTGCAGAACATTGGGGAACAGGTCAGGTTAGAAACCATTTGGTTCACCACACAAAGTCATTTTCTATTAAACAATGGAATATTAAATTATTTGCATGAAATTGAATTAGAAAGCATGGAAAAACGTGATTTATTTCAGGATGAAGCGTTGAAGATAAATCGAGCCATTAGGCAATTAATAACACCTGGAGAGATGGGAGAAACCTTTAAAGTATTAGTGCAACAAAAAAATGTAGGAAAACAATCCTACCGCTTTTTAACGGAAGTCTGGAAGCAGTATGGGATGTGAAGGTATCTTATTAATTAAAAAAGCAATTTATCTAACATAAGAACAGAAAAAAACATCTTTTTAAATGTATATACATTTAAAAAGGTGTTTTTACTTAATGAGAAAAACACCTTTTTTGTAATAACAGAGTGAATAAAAAGTACAACTATATATTAAATATCTCTTATAACTAATCGATATTTCCCGGATTTGGTAGGCTGATAGTATTAACATTAAAGATAAAAAAAAATAAAAACACAGAATTTAAATTAGAACTTTATGGTAATACAACAAAATTACTGCTAACTGGTCGTTCTTTTCCATCCGAAGGTTTATTTAATACCTGTCCGTCAAAGAAAAAGGTACTAGAACCTCCGCCATCTAAATTAAAGGCATCTTTTACTTTAAAGCTTAATAATTTATCTTGAACTTCCTCAAGTGTTACCCCGTTACTCCAACCAGTTTTACGCCCATCTATGACAATGAATAACAGCTCATTATTAGAAAAGTTTCCAATAATCGTTCTTGGATGCTTTGCATTAGCCCAACCAGATGGTATTGTCGTTTTTTTTC
Source organism: Tepidibacillus decaturensis (assembly GCA_016841555.1). Classification (GTDB taxonomy): domain Bacteria; phylum Bacillota; class Bacilli; order Tepidibacillales; family Tepidibacillaceae; genus JAENYW01. The sequence continues at coordinate 5,216 of JAENYW010000037.1, read as the reverse complement.
CATCGAGTAAAAGAGTTGGTAAAAAACTAGAACCTTGTAATATATTATTGTCCATTAATTCTTTTTCCGTTTCAAAAAAGCCTCCTACTAATTGACCGTTGGTATTAAAACCAACAAAAGAGAGTTCAGAACTATCGGAAAATTTTTTAATCTCCCCATCAACTACGATAGTTCCTAATGATGAAAGCTTTCCTTCATCATTTTTCCAATAACCTCCTGCATTAACTGCTAGAATAGCATTCGATCTTTTAACTGCATTGCTAGTTGTCTCTCCATTACTAACTAATTTATCTTCAGGTAAAACTAATTTTAAAGCATCTGATGTATGAGGACGAATTTTGGCCATAAATCCTCGGTATCCCTCTTCAATAAGGGTATATACTTTTATAGTAGAATGTTCCCCATTGTGGACATAGATTGGTTCTCCAAGTAAATTGGATAGTATTTGCTCTAAAACAACATCCGATTTTTTCGATTGTTGTTGACTTGTTGAAATTAATTGTTCAATTTGTTTTTTTTGTTGTTCGTAGATTTTACTTGTTTCATTTACTGTTTCTAGTATATTTGATATTTCTATACTCGTATCCTTCGTTGTGTTTTCGAGTATCAATAATTCTTGATTAATAGCATCCATCTTCTCTGCCATTTGATGAACAGGTAGATTTGAGGAAGAAGTTTTACCAAAAGCATATATTGGATTATCCTCATAAAAAGCTAAATAAAATCCGATGATTGGTGATATTAAAAAGATAAAAAACAGATTAAAATATTTTATCATTTTCAGGTACCTCCATATATAACTCAAGTAATAATACATCATCTGTTATCGAAAACTATGTTTCTATATAAAGTATAATAGAAACACCATTCATTGTACATAAATAATCTATAATGGAAATAAAATGAAAAAATAACAATTATGACTTTATCAACTGATTAACTATAATTACAATTGTTATTTACTTAAATCTTTGCTGTTATTATAATTAAATCTTATCATTCAACAAAAGAGTAATCATATAGTGAATGATGTAAAAAACACTTGGTATGTTACGTACCAAGTGTTTTTTATCTAAGCTAATAGAAAATATCTAACAATTATTTTAATGAATCGGTAATTTAACCATTGTATACTGACATGCAAGTGCACCTAAAGCGATAGAACTATCTTGAATAAGATCAATCTCACCAAAATAAGTTTCAAAAATTCCTTCAAGGAGATGAGAATGCATTTGACAAATGTTATGATCCTCTACTTGATGGACTGTTGCATGAAAAATACAGTTGTTCACATGAAAGCGAATTGTACTTTGATCTATTAGTTCAATTTGAGGCTTTAAACCTTGTGCAATAACTAAGCGTTCAATACTCTCTATTTTCTTTTCAACAGACATATTTCTTATATTTTCTATTCTATCTTTATGAATAGCTTGCTTTGCAGCTTCTCTTCCAAAGTTCCTTCCCATCTCCTTTAATGCTTTTTGTCCTTCCTCTCCAAAAGACAATAGCGTCTCAATCGCAATTTTAGCTAATAGCTGATAATCTCTAGGAGGGAATTGAAGACTAATTACTTCATCAGACAAGGTATATACTCTACTTGGTCTACCTCCACGTCCTGTTTTTTCTGTTTCTGATTTAAGTAAATTTACGTCTTCCAGCTTAGATAAATGTAGTCTTGCTACATTTGGATGGATTCCAAATTTATCTGCTACTTCCTGTACATTAACCGTACGATGTGCTTTAGAAATATAGTCATATATTGCAAAACGAGTAGGATCTGCTAATACGCTAGTAAGTTTTAATGTTTCATTTTCCACTCTTATACCCCTTTCTCACTTTGTCATATTGATTATATTATATATACAGAAAATAGTAAATGTACATCATGTCCCGAAAGAGTCAAAAAATATAATAAAAAAAAACAATAAACACTATTGACATAGTATTAAATTAAATAATATAATTAAATCAAATAAAGAAGGAAAAATAAGATGATAACTTTACTTATAGTCTATTACTATTATGGAATTTTTATAGCTGTAACGACAAGAACAAAACATGCTAAATAAATTGAAAATGGGAGTGAAAGGGAATGGAAGATATGGATAACAAAGTTGTATTTTTCACTTATCCTAGCTGTACATCTTGTAGAAAGACAAAAGCGTGGTTAGTGGAAAAAGGAATAGAATATGAGGAACGACACCTTTTTAGAAATCCGCCAACAGTAGACGAGTTGATGGATATTATCAAGAGAACCTCAAATGGATTAGAAGAGATTATGTCTACTAGAAGCCAAATGTTTAAGAATCTAAATGTAGACATTGAAAATTTAAGGGTTAGTGAATTATTAGAGATACTTTCAAAGGAACCACGATTATTAAAACGACCTATTATTACAAGCGGGGAAAATTTAGTTATTGGCTATAATAAACCTGCTTTAGAGCAACACTTCGCATCATAATCTCACTAATGTTATAATATTTTTTGGATCTACCAGAATAAAATTGGTAGATTTTTTTTATTTATTTATGATTGAATATTCATTCAATAAAGGAATATTAGATTAAGATAGCGTATTTATTTAGAAAATAGAGAATATTATTCATTCATAAATAAGGAGTGATTCGTAATGTTGAAAAAAATTTGGAAGCCTTTACAAATTAGGAAGTTAACATTGCCTAATCGTATCATAATGGGTTCTATGCATTTAGGCGTAGAAGGAAATGAGAATGGAATTGAAAGACTTATCGCATTTTATCAAGAAAGAGCGAAGGGTGGAGTTGGATTAATTGTTACAGGAGGAATTGCTGTTAATTTGGAAGGGGCTGGGGGAGCGCATTTTCTTACCTTACATAATGATGAATCGATCGAGAAATTTTTACCCTTAACGAAGGCAATCCGTCAAGCTGGAGGGCGTATTGCAGCTCAGCTTTTTCATGCAGGGAGATATGCAGATAAAGGAGGAACAGGGTTGACGCCTGTTGCTCCTTCACCTTTAAAAGCTACGATAAATGAGATAACCCCCAGAGAACTATCTAACGAAGAGATTATACAAACCATAACTGATTTTGCAAATGCTGCGAAGCGTGCTCAGAATGCTGGCTTTGATGCGGTGGAAATCATGGGTTCTGAAGGGTATTTAATTAATCAATTCCTCTCTCCAGTTACGAATCATCGAACAGATGAGTGGGGAGGAAACTATAAAAATCGTGTTAAATTTGCAATAAGCATTGTTCAAAAGATTCGTGATGCGGTAGGGGAAGATTATCCTGTTTTTTTTCGGATTTCAGGTCTTGATTTAATGCCGAACAGTACATCTTTAGAAGAAACGATTCAATTGGCAAAGGATTTAGAGGCTGCAGGAGTAGATGTGTTAAACGTTGGGATTGGCTGGCATGAATCAATTGTCCCTACTATAGCGATGTTTGTTCCAAGGGCTTCTTATGCGTGGGTAGCTGAAGCAATACGTCAGCATGTATCAGTGCCAGTAGTGGCAAGTAACAGAATTAATCAATTAGAACTTGCAGAGCATATTCTTCAAACAGAACAAGCTGATCTCATTTCTATGGCAAGACCATTCCTAGCTGATCCGATGATGCTGGTGAAAGCGAAAAGTGGACATGTTGAAGAGATTCAGACCTGTGTTGCTTGTAATCAAGCGTGTCTTGATCATGTTTTTACAGGACAGCCTGTATCCTGTGTTGTCAATCCAAGAGCTGGTCATGAGCTAGAACAAGAATGGGATCTCATTTCTGTAAAAGAAGAGAATAGAAAAAGGGTAGCTGTAATTGGAGCAGGGCCAGCAGGATTAGAAGCAGCAAGAGTATTAGGAGAACGTGGTCATTATGTAATACTGTATGAGCAAAAATCCAATATAGGAGGGCAATTACATATTGCGGCAATGGTTCCAGGTAAGGAGGAATGGAAGGAAGCATTAAGGTATTATCAGGTTCAGATAGATAAGCTGCCTATCAATTTACAATTAAACAAGCATGCTACTATAGATGATATCTTGAAGGAGAATGTTGATCATGTGGTTGTGGCAACAGGAAGTGTGATGAATAAGCCAGAAATAAAAGGGATTGAACTTCCACATGTTATATCCTACTTAGATGTGCTTGAAGGGAAAGTCAGTGTAGGAAAAAATATCGCTATCATTGGTGCTGGAGGTATTGCGGTTGATTTATCTCATTATTTATCAGAAAAAATTCTTACACCAGATACCATACCCTATTTATTAGAATATCAGATAAGTAACCTTAATGAGGTGAAACAATTTTTTCAAAGTGGAAGAAATATTACAATGATGAGAAGGAAGGGGAAAATTGGTGCTAGTCTAGGTCGTACTACCCGTTGGGCGGTTCTTCAAAGATTGCAGCAGAAGGGGATTAACATGTTGGTAGGGATAGAATATAAGGAAATTACGGAAGAAGGAGTTATTATTCAATATAAGGATAGGGAGAGGTTGATTCTTGCAGATACTGTTATTTTAGCGACTGGTCAAGAGGAAAATGATCACCTATATAAAGAGATGAAGAACAATGGAATTTCCGTTAGTGTAATTGGTGGAGCAAATCGTGCTGGAGAATTGGATGCAAAAAAAGCAATTGCTGAAGGTGCTAAAACAGGAAGATTAATTTAAGGTTCGTATCAATCTATCGAATAAGACAAAAGGAGTGCTGTTTGATAATTGTTTAAAAAAATATAAATCCTTCCGTATAAAAATTTTTAAAGTGGGTATAAAAGTAATAGTTTTGATTCTATGAAAATGGATTCTTGCATACACATATACTACTATAAAAACGGGGGGATTATAGATGTCAGCAACTAGACAGGATGCTTGGACAGAAGAAGATGATTTGTTATTAGCAGAAGTAACTTTAAGACATATTCGTGAAGGAGGAACTCAATTATCTGCTTTTGAAGAAGTGGGTGAAAGATTGAACAGGACATCTGCGGCCTGTGGTTTTCGTTGGAATAGCTTAATTAGAAAAAAATATGAAGCTGCTATTCAAATTGCAAAAGCGCAAAGAAAAGAAAGAGCAGCGAATAGAAAAACGAAGAAAGTAGAAAGTGAATTTAGTAAAGAGTTGTTTGTTGAATCAGAAGATAGTCAAGGTGAAGAGGAATCTATTTCTTTGGATAGTATTATTCGATATCTAAAGAAACAAAAAAACCTTACAACCGACACAGTAAAATCACACAAGAAATATGCG
>JAENYW010000036.1 GCA_016841555.1 Tepidibacillus decaturensis | reverse complement strand
CACGCAATGGTACATTAGGTTTTAGAGGAGAAGCGTTACCAAGTATTGCTGCTGTATCAAAGCTTACCTTAAAGACATCAAGCAATAAACATGGGAAGGGCTTAAGCATCTATTTAGAAGGCGGTAAGGAAATAGATAGGAAAGAAATTGCTTATCATCAAGGAACGGAAATCTATATCGAGGATATTTTTTTTAATACGCCTGCTAGGTTGAAATATTTAAAGTCATTGCAAACAGAAATAGGACATATTATAGATTATGTTAATCGTTTGAGCTTAGCTTATCCTATGATATCCTTCACTCTAACACACAATGAACGGTTACTATTACGGACCAATGGCGATGAAAAACTGCTTCATGTTATTGCAGCTATTTACGGAAATCATATGGCTAAAAATATGTTAGCACTTCAAGGAGAAAATCTTGATTTTAGAGTAACAGGCTATATTGCAAAGCCAGAAATTACTCGTGCGAACAAAAATCATATGTCTATTTTTATTAATGGTCGTTATATAAAAAATTATTTAGTGTCACAGGCTATTATTAGAGGCTATAAGACATTGCTGATGATTAACCGTTTTCCTATTGCTGTTTTACACATTGAGATGGAGCCCTCCTTGGTTGATGTAAATGTCCACCCCGCTAAATTAGAGGTGCGATTTAGTAAGGAGCAGGAGCTGATGAGGTTTATTGAAGAAACAGTTTCTCACCTACTCAGTGAACAAAGCTTTATTAGGGAACCAGTGCAAGCAAAGCAGCCTCAAATATCCTATCAAAAGCCTATACAGGATTCCTTTGATTTTACGATAAATCAAGCTTCTACCTCTTATCCAACTAAAGTAGAGGTAGAAAGAGTTTCTCCTAAAGATACTTCTTCTGATCATCATCACGTTTTCGAATCGCAAAAAACAGAGATAATAACGACGAATCAATTGAATAATGATCAGCATGCAAGGGATAATCATGTAAATAGTAATCATCATGATATGGAGAAGCTTCCTATGTTAGATCCAATCGCACAATACAGAGGAACCTATATTATTGCGCAAAGTGTTGATGGGCTTTTCCTTATTGATCAACATGCAGCACATGAAAGAATCAATTATGAGAAAAATATACAAATGATGAATGAAGAAAACATGACTAGTCAAGCGTTACTAGTTCCTATTACAATGGATTTCCCACTCTCAGAATTGGAGCAGATAACGAATCATTTATCGTTATTAAACGATGCTGGAATCGAAATCGAGCCCTTTGGAACACAGACATTAATCATTCGTTCGATTCCTTCTTGGATACCTAAAGAAGAAGAAACAGTTTTTGTAGATAAAATGATTCAAATGATTCTTTCCAAAGGGACTATAGACCAACAGGAATTGAGACAGGATATGATTGCAGGTGCTTCATGTAAAGCTTCGATAAAAGCGAATCAATATTTAACTAAAAAGGAAATGGAAGCTTTATTGGAACAATTAAGACAGACGAATAATCCATTTTCATGTCCACATGGAAGACCGATTATTATTCGTTTTTCTAATTATGAAATTGAAAAAATGTTTAAAAGAGTGATTTGATAATGATTATTACGACCTCATATCTAGCGAATACGCTTTTAGTACACCAGGCTCGAAAGCTTGCTAAACAACTGCATGGCAGCTATATAGAAAGAGGAAAACGTTCTATTCAACAGCTTATGGCATATTATCATACATATGAGATTGTTGTCGTAGAACAAAAACATACGAAATACTATCAAACGGATGAGTTACATCCATTTTTCTTTCATCCAAATATGGCTATATTACGTATAAATAGACTTAAACAAGGCGATAATGATGTAATGGCTCAAATTGCAGGCTTAAAGCAAGGAGATACCTTTCTAGATTGTACAATGGGAATGGCTTCCGACGCTCTTGTTGCCGCCTCTATCGTTGGAGATACAGGGAAAGTTCTCGCCTTTGAGAGTGAACCACTGTTAACTGTTTTAGTAAAGGATGGTTTAAAAAAAGGATGGGATAAGGATATAGATATTGACAGAGCAATGAAGAGAATTGAAGTCCAAAACATTGATCATATGGAAGGGTTAAGAATGTTGCCTGATCATAGTTTTGATGTCGTGTATTTTGATCCGATGTTTAGACAGGGAATTAAAAAATCCTCTCCGTTTAAACCAATAAGAACACTAGCAAATAAGAGGCATATTATGATTGAGTCTATTAATGAAGCAAAGAGAGTTGCAAAAAGAAAGGTAATTCTAAAAGAGAATAGGTTAAGTAGTGAGTTTGAACGGCTAGGATTTTATCAAATTCCACGTTCCTCTACCGTTACCTATGGTGTCATCGACGTAAATGGAGATGATATGCCATGAAAGAAAATTTATTAGTAATTTTAGGACCGACAGCAGTTGGGAAAACGGAGCTTAGTATTGACATAGCTTTACGTTTTAAGGGTGAAATTATATCTGGAGACTCAATGCAGGTATATAAGGGAATGGATATAGGTACTGCGAAAATTAAACCAGAGGAAATGGAAGGTATTCCTCATTATTTGATTGACCAATTTTCGCCAGATCATTATTTCTCCGTAGCTGAATTTCAGGAATTAGCAACTAGAAAAATCACAGATATAAATCAAAAAGGACATCTTCCGATTATTGTTGGTGGTACTGGATTATATATCAAATCAGTTACCCATAACTATCAATTTCCAACGGTAACAAGTAATGAGTCTTTTCGAAAAGAGTTGGAAGAATGGGTAGAAAAGCATGGAAAGGAAGCATTACACAAACGTTTAGAAAATGTAGATCAAGAAACGGCAAGTCGATTACATATAAATGATGTTAAGAGAGTAATTCGTGCACTTGAGGTATTTCATGCCTCTGGGAAGCAATTAAGTGAGCTATTAAAGGAACAAGAAATAAACACACCTTATCAGCTATTAATGATTGGTTTAACGATGGATAGATCAAAATTATATGAACGAATCAATCATCGTGTAGATATTATGCTTAATCATGGGTTAATAGAGGAAGTAGAGAATCTTCTGAAGCAAGGGTATGATGAGAGGTACATCGCTATGCAGGGGATTGGATATAAAGAAATAATTCATTATTTAAAGGGGGAGATAGCCTTAGAGGAAGCCATTCATCTTATTAAACAGGGTACTAGAAGATTTGCAAAAAGACAATTAAGCTGGTTTCGTAACATGCCTGAGATTCAATGGTTTGATATATCAGAAGCTATTCATGAAGATAAGCAAAAAAATATTGATAAGATTTATGAGTTGATTGCAGGAAAGTTTCATTTTTTGAAGAATTAAGTAATATTAATATACGGAAAAACATGGGGGGATCTTTTACGATGAAACAAGGAATTAATATTCAAGACTCTTTTTTAAATTTAGCAAGAAAAGACAATATACCAGTTACCATATTTTTAATGAATGGATTTCAATTAAAGGGAACGATTAAAGGCTTTGATAATTTTACTGTTATATTGGAAGCGGAAGGTAAACAACAGATGGTATATAAGCATGCCATATCAACTTTTGTTCCTGCTAAACACATTAATTTTAATCAAGAAGCAAAAGAAATATAAAAAACATAAATAAAAAGTATTCTTTATTTATCAAGAATGCTTTTTATTTATTTCACACTTTTTTCAGCTTTCCTTAGCAGTTATCTAGTTTGATACATAGAATAGATAGAATAAATGCGCATTATAAAAACAATTTGATAAAGGATAGGTAATAATGGAATATCAAGTAGTGGATGATTTGTTAGCTCCTAAAGAAGTGCAGGATTGGATTCATCAGAACAAATATTACGCAGCCCATATCATTCTCCATACAGATGGAAAAATCTATACCGTTCTTACTAGAGGAGAGAAAAAAACTGGCGGATATGGGATTGAGGTTATTGATGTAGAAGAACAGGACGAAGTTATTTTCGTAAAAGCAAAGTACTTGAATCCTGCTCCTGACCAGATGGTTATTCAGGTTATAAGTTATCCTGTGGTGATTATTGAACTTCAAAAAACAGAAAAAGAAATAATTATTGATGTTCAATTGTAATCGTAGTATTCTTTTAAAACTCGCCAAATTGGCGAGTTTTCTTTATGGGCATTCGCACATTTTTTGAATTTTTTACGTATAGTATATCATTCAAAGGATTGAGGTGATCATATGAGTAGTAAACATGCAACTGCTACATCTAATACTTCCCATAAAATCCATATTATTTTAGATCATAATAGAGAATTGATTAAGTTAAAAAAGACACCTTTTCAACTGCATCATGATGAAGCAGGAGTAGATAATAAACTGTTACAGGATACATTTAAAGAAATTATTAAAGAATTTAATCGTCTAGTTGGTTTAGAGGATATAAAAAAATTAATGTATGGAATATTTGGACTTATTCAAGTTGGAAAATATCGAGAAGTATTAAGGTTAAAATCTGATTCCACACAAGTATTACATATGGTATTTAAAGGAAATCCTGGTACAGGAAAAACAACAGTTGCAAGATTAATGGCAAAAATGTTTAAGGATTTAGGTATTCTTTCTAAGGGACATATGATTGAGGTAGAACGAGCAGATTTAGTAGGTGAATATATTGGTCATACTGCACAAAAAACTCGTGAGCAAGTAAAGAAAGCCTTAGGTGGAATTTTATTTATCGATGAAGCCTATTCGTTAATAAGGGGTGGAGAAAAAGATTTTGGTCGTGAAAGCATTGATGCACTTGTTAAATCGATGGAGGATTATAAGAATGATTTTATTTTAATATTGGCGGGTTATTCTATAGAAATGGAAGCATTCATTCATTCCAATCCAGGAGTTCATTCACGTTTTCCAATTCAGCTTACATTTGATGATTATTCAATGGAGGAGCTAATTGAAATAGCGGAAGTAATGGTAGAAGAGAAGGATTATATGCTTACTCCTAGCGCAAAACAGAAATTAAAACAGCTTGTTATGGAAGAAAATGAGAACCCATTACGAAACTTGAGTAATTCAAGATTGGTACGTAATTGGATTGAAAAAGCAATAAGAAATCAAGCTGTTCGCTTACTTAATGAACAACAAGCACTGCAATCGAAACATATATTAATGGGAATCCAATCTGAGGATTTTTTAGATATTAAGAAGAAGTATGTATAATACAAAAAACTTGCCCGATAGGCAAGTTTTGTACTAGTTAGCTATTCATTCATTAATTCATCATTTATAATGAATGGGAAGCCATTTATCAAAGGATATGCTTTTTTCTGTTACATTTGTTAATGCGACATGAATCATAACTCCCTTCCTGTTTGCTTCTTTTAGTAATTGTGTGATTTCTGGATCACGTTCCTCACAAGGTGTAAATTGTTCTGCATCATTTCTTTGGACAATGAATAAGATATGGGTTTGTATACTGCTATCCTGTTGATATGCGATTAAATGCTGGGTATGCTTTCTTCCTCTTTGGGTTGGAGCATCAGGAAAGCAGGCGATTCCATTATCAGATTTATTTACTGATTTGACTTCAATATACTCTATTGTATCCTCATGCTGAATAGCGAAATCAAATCGATCACCCTTTAGAGTAAATTCCTTCAATATCTTTCCTTTTTTTATGCCCTCTATTTGTTCATTTTCCATTAATTGATAAGCAAATTGATTCGCAAGCAATGCATCAATACATATCTTGACGTTACTCGATTCGATAATGAATAAGGAATAGGCTGTCTTTCGTTTAGGGTTATTAGATGGTTTTAGATAACAGACATTCCCTTCTGATAATACGCCATCTAATCTTCCTGTGCTAGGAATATGAACCTGCTCAACGTGACCATTTACATGAACGATTGCAATAAAACGATTTATTTTTTCGATAAATGTTCCTTTTATTAAAGGAGGGAATTCAATCATTGTCATAAAAAGCCTCATTTCTGGTATTATCCATTATTCAGTGTTGGTGTAAGTAGGGAATAAGTTCATCATATCAATGAGAACATGTTTGAAGTTAATTGTCAATTTATCATGGTTTCAACAATATAAATTCATGGTGTAAAATGGTATACTAGTTGGTAGCTTATAGTGGAAAAGGAAAGGAAGTAGTCTAGAGGATATGGTAAAAAAAGAGCGTGCGATTTTAGTTGGGGTCTATTTATCGAAAGATTCTCCGTATAAAACAGATTATTCACTTGAAGAATTAAATAGGTTAGCAGATACTGCAGAAGCTGAAGTGCAGCTTGTTTTTACACAGCAAAGAAATCATATTGATTCAACCTGGTTTATCGGAAAAGGAAAAGTGGAAGAGCTAGCTAATCTTGTTCAAGAATTAGAAATAGATATCGTAATATTTAATGGCGTCCTATCTCCTTCACAAAAACGCAATATTGAAAATGCCGTTCAATGTAAGGTGATTGATCGTACACAGTTAATATTAGATATTTTTGCTATGCGAGCCAAATCAAAAGAAGGAAAGCTTCAGGTAGAGCTAGCACAATATAACTATTTATTACCAAGACTATCTGGAAAAGGGTTGAGCTTATCTAGATTAGGTGGAGGTATAGGAACCAGAGGACCTGGAGAAACAAAATTAGAAACAGATCGTAGGCATATTCGTGAACGTATTTGGGAAGTAAAAAAGTCTTTAAAGGATGTAGAGCGACATAGAAAGCTATATCGTAGCAGGAGGAAGAAGGTTGATATTCCTCAAGTAGTGTTTGTTGGTTATACGAATGCTGGTAAATCCACGCTGTTAAATCAATTAGCACACGCTGATGTATTGGCTGAAAATCGTTTGTTTGCAACATTAGATCCTACGTCACGTAAGGTACTACTTCCAAGGGGGAAGGAAGTAATTTTAACAGATACGGTAGGCTTTATTCAATATCTTCCCCATGAATTAGTTGCAGCGTTTAAATCAACACTGGAGGAAGCGAAGGAAGCAACTATTATTTTACATGTGATTGATTCTAATCATATGTATAGGGAAGAACAAATCAAGGTTGTTGAACAGCTATTAAAAGAGATTGATGCACATACTATTCCGCGGTTTAATGTATATAATAAATCGGATCTTTTAGTAGGAGATATACCCAATATAACGGATACGGATATACTAATTTCAGCTTATAAGCAGGATGATTTACAGCGATTGCTTCTATTGATTGAAAAGGAACTAATGAAAGAGTGGGATACATACATCTTTCAGATTCCTGCTGAAAAAGGAGATGTTCTTTCCTACCTATATAACCATGGTAAAATTGTTCAGGATAAAAAGTGGTTAGAAGAGCAGCAGATATGGGAGATAACGGTCGAATTAGCCCAGAAACACTTGAAAGAAGAGATTAAAACTTACACAATTTAGAGGTTAGAGGTGAGAGTAGAAGAAATTGACGAATAGTTGATTTCTACAAGAATCTCATATTTCATATCTTATTTATGTCCTTGTGGAAACCGAAGATAAAGTAAGGAGAGAAGTAGATGTATTCTTTTTTTTCATTAGAAAATGAATTTAAGGAAATGGTTTTAAAAATTGAGGAGAAAATAGCACATCGTTTGAAGGAGATAGATCGGATAGCTGAATATAATCAAGGAAAGGTTTTAAAAGCATTTCAAAAGTACCAAGTTTCAGATTTTCATTTACAGTCATCAACTGGATATGGTTATGATGATGTTGGACGTGATACATTAGATAAAATATACGCAGATGTTTTTCAGGCAGAAGTCGGACTTGTTCGTCCGCATATTGTATCGGGTACTCACGCATTAGCAATAGGATTATTTGGCTTATTACGTCCTGGAGATGAATTGTTATACATAACGGGAGATCCTTATGATACGTTAGAAGAAGTAATAGGGATTCACGGGGAAGGAATGGGGTCATTAAAAGAGTGGGGAGTAAGTTATCAATCTGTCCCATTACTGGAGAATGGAAAGGTAGATTTTGAAAAAGTTGCGAAAGCAATAAACCATAAAACAAAGGTAATTGCCATTCAGAGATCTAGAGGGTACGCATGGAGACCGTCGTTTAGTATAGATGACATGAAGGAAATGATCGAATTTGTAAAAGAAATAAAATCAGATACTATTACGTTTATTGACAATTGCTATGGAGAATTTACGGATAAGGTTGAACCAACAGCAATTGGGGCAGATGTTATTGTTGGTTCTCTTATTAAAAATCCTGGTGGTGGAGTTGCAAAAACGGGAGGCTATCTTGTCGGAAAAGAAACGGTTATTAAACAGATTTCCTATCGTTTGACAGCGCCTGGTATTGGAGCGAAGGTTGGGGCAATGTATGGCCATACCGCTGATTTTTATCAAGGGTTCTTTTTAGCACCACATTTTGTAGCAGAAGCCTTAAAAGGAGGCGTGTTTGCTTCGGCATTATTAGAGCAACTTGGCTATGATACAAATCCTCATTGGAATGAAAAGAGAAATGATATTATTCAAGCAATTCGTTTCTTTAATCAAGAAGCATTAATTGCATTTTTGCAAGGACTTCAAAAAGGCTCTCCTATTGATGGGCACTATGCTCCTGAACCCTCTCTACTTCCAGGGTATCAAGACCCAGTTATTATGGCTGCTGGAGTATTTATTCAAGGGGCTAGTCTTGAACTATCTGGTGACGCCCCAGTTAAAGATCCGTATATTGGTTATATACAAGGTGGCTTAACCTATCAGCATGTGAAATGGGGAATACTAACTGCCATTCAGTTAATGGTGGATAAGGGATATATATCAAAGGATCGTTTTGCTTTAAAAGACAATTAGATAGAAAAGGTTACTATCTTTCCTATACGTGTATGAATACTTCTTAAATGCGGATAATTAATAGTATCTGCTAATGAGAAGTATTTTTTAAAAATTTTAATGTAAGAAATATTAACATGATATTGACAATAAACATAACATTCATTAAAATATAATCAAGATAATATTATCGAGACTAATTCAGAGGAAGTCTTGTGAAAATCGAAGATAAACTGAGGGCAAAAAGGAGGGAGAAGAATGAAGGATTCCGAAAGAAGAAATCGACCTCTTTTTCCGATTAGTATTGTTAAAGAACTAACGGAATTATCAGCACGACAGATTCGTTACTATGAAGAACAAGGGTTAATCGAGCCTGCAAGAACCAAAGGAAGACATCGATTATTTTCCTTTGCAGATATTGACCGCCTACTAGAGATTAAAAGCTTGCTAGAAAAGAAAGTGAATCTCGCAGGAATTAAAGAAATTTTTATGCGTAAGGAGTTAGAACAACGCGAACAAGAGCTTAATGAAAAACAAATTCGTGAGAAAAATCAAATCACTGATTTTGAATTACGGAAAAAATTACAACGCGAAATATTGTTCCAAAAGCCTGGTCAGAAAAATTCATTAATTCAAGGCGATTTATTCAGGTTTTTCCATTAAGAAGTTACTCTAATGCATTTTTGTATTTGAGAATAAATGTTAGATAAGGAGAAGTGAAGCGAATGAAGAAAAATTATAGCAAAGAAGATATTATGAAAATTGCGCAAGAAGAAGATGTGCGCTATATCAGACTTATGTTTAGTGACTTGTTAGGAACAATTAAAAATGTAGAAATTCCATTAAGTCAATTAGAAAAAGCATTAGATAATAAAATTATGTTTGATGGTTCTTCTATTGAGGGATTTGTTCGTATTGAAGAATCAGATATGTATCTATATCCTGATTTAGATACTTGGGTGATCTTCCCTTGGGAGCCTGAGGAAGGGAAAGTTGCTCGTTTCATTTGTGATGTTTACATGCCTGACGGTACTCCTTTTGCTGGAGATCCAAGAGGTATCTTAAAGAGAGCGATGAAGGAAGCCAATGATATGGGATTTACAGCATTTAACGTAGGTCCTGAACCTGAATTTTTCTTATTCAAAACAGATGAAAACGGAGAACCAACACTAACATTAAATGACAATGGAGCATATTTTGATTTAGCACCAGTAGATTTAGGAGAAAACTGTCGTCGTGATATTGTTATGACATTAGATGGAATGGGATATGAAGTAGAGGCATCTCACCATGAGGTAGCTCCTGGTCAACATGAGATTGATTTTAAATATGCCGATGCAGTTACTACTGCTGACAATATCCAAACCTTTAAACTCGTTGTTAAAACAATTGCTCGCAAGCATGGAGTACATGCTACATTTATGCCAAAGCCTTTATATGGTGTAAATGGCTCAGGAATGCATCATCATATGTCTTTATTTAACGGAGATGTTAACACATTCTATGATGAAGATGATGAGTTAGGATTATCTGAAACAGCTAGATATTTTATAGCTGGGGTTTTGAAGCATGCTCGTAACTTAGTTGCTATTACGAACCCAACTGTAAACTCATACAAACGTTTAGTACCTGGTTATGAAGCTCCTGTATATGTTGCTTGGTCACCAAAGAATAGAAGCCCATTAGTTCGTATTCCAGCTTCTCGGGGACTAAGTACTCGCATTGAAGTGAGGCATCCAGACCCATCTACCAATCCATATTTAGGATTAACTGTATTACTTAAAGCTGGCTTAGATGGTATTAAAAATAAATATGATTTAGTTGCTCCTGTTGACAGTAATATTTATGTGATGGGGGAAGAAGATAGAGCAAAATTAGGCATTGAAAATTTACCAGCCGATTTAAATGAAGCAATTAGCTTACTATTACAAGATGAGGTATTGCTAACTGCTTTAGGAGAACATGCCGTAAATAATTTTGTTGAATCGAAGAAAATAGAATGGGATATGTATAGAACGCAAGTTCATGGTTGGGAAAGAGAGCAATATTTGAAGTTTTATTAATAAATAAAGCACCCTCAAATGAGGGTGCTTTCAGCTTGTAGATAAAGCCCTAACTCTGCGTTGTTTCTTCAGCTAGGACTCTTACGTATGTCTGTAAACGCTGCGAACCCTAGCTGTCGTCGCGCCTTGATCTAGGACTTTCTTTACAATCTTCATCCTGACGACTTTCTTGTCAGTCTGAAAAGCACCCTCAAAATGAGGGTGCTTTTTACATTCATTCATTTTAATGAATCCGTCTAAAGACTCCAATAACCTTACCCAAAATTGTAACAGCTGTGAGATATATCGGTTCCATTGTTGAATTCTCAGGTTGTAAACGGAATTTATTAGCTTCTTTAAAAAAACGTTTCACCGTCGCTTCTCCTTCTTCTGTCATAGCAACGACAATCTCTCCGTTATTTGCTAATGGTTGTTTACGAACAATAACATAATCTCCATCTAATATTCCTGTCTCAATCATGCTATCTCCCTGAACAGATAACATATAGATTTCATCATCGTCATTTACCATATGTGAAGGCAAAGGAAAGTATTCATCGATATTCTCAATAGCTGTAATTGGTTGACCAGCTGTGACTTTACCGATAACAGGAACTTTTATTGTATCCTGTTTTATTGGATAGTGACTGTCACTATCATCTAATATTTCTATTGCTCTAGGCTTGGTAGGGTCTCTGCGGATATACCCCTTTTTCTCTAAGCGTGTTAGATGTCCATGTACAGTAGAACTAGAAGCTAGTCCAACTGCTTCTCCGATTTCTCTAACGGATGGAGGATACCCTTTTTTTCTTACTTTATCTTTAATAAAATCAAGAATTGCTTTTTGTCTTTTTGATAAATTAGTCATCGTACACCTCCTATAAATAATAATCTCATATTTTTCCTTTATTATAACATAGCTTGCACACCTGTGCAAACATTAGTTCTAATTTTTTCTTGACAGAACATTAGTTCTAATGTATATTTTAATTAAGCAAATATACGTTCGATGGAGGGGATTATCATGAGATTATCACATTTTATTCTGTTTTTAATTTTATCTGTATTAGTTGTAGCAAGTATGGTGGATGCAAAGGGAAGTACGAATGAAATACAAGAGGAAATACAAGAGGAAATACATAAAGAAAAGCAAGTTGAAATCACAGTTCAAGAGGGAGATACGCTATGGAATATTGCGAAACCTTATTATAATGGGAAAGAGGATTATCGAGAATACATATATCAAATTCGGCGGATAAATAATCTTAAGCAAGCAGTTATTTATCCTGGACAAATAATAGTTATACCAGTATCCTAATTTTTCAAAAGAGCTTTTATTAACTTGTATACCGATCAGCTACAGAACTAGCAGCGTATGAATTCGGTTTAATTTTAACCGTATAACCAATAGAGGTTACCCAACCAACTACCTCTTGAATTAATTTTCTTGTTTCTCCTTGTTGCCCTATATCAATATGAATTTCTAAAGATAGATTACTTAATAGCCTTGACAAACCATTATTATTGAGCGCATCTATGAGATTTAAACTAAACTCAGTTTCTTTGTAAATTCTTGAATGAAGATCATGAATTGGCTTACTCTTGTATTTTTTATAATAAAAGCGGGCACCTTTACCAACACGATGAATAATTAGTGCTGATACAAATAACGTTTGTTTGTAGGAAGTTTGAGAGTCTGTACCAACTACAATTTTATAGGTAGCATTAACATCCTCCTGTATATATTCATAGATATCTTCAGTTATACTATCTAACGACATTTTCCCTTTTGTAGGGCTGATGAAGTACATAATATAATCTCCTTTCTTCATTCCAATTATATATTAGGTTAAGTATTTGTAATTATCTTATCTTTTTAATCAAGAGCACTTGGTTCAGAAGGAGTGTTATTTCCATTGAGGCTATTGTGATTCTTTTTATATATTATTTATAGTTCATCGATATTGATATATTTTTTTTTGTATGTAAATAATAATTAATTTTAGGTAAATATTAAACAGTATTTCCTTTCCTGGGAAAGCGCATAAATTGACATATAGCGCATAAAAACTTTAACATTGACATGTTTTTTTTCAGGTTTCGACCTCTCGTAATTCCTGCTCCTTTTACAGCTTTAACAATATCCTCCTCAAGAAAGAATATTCATTCATATCATTTCCGTATGGAATTTTTATTATTCAATTCTATATACAATGTAAATAATTCGTATCCTCTTGAAATTTTTTATAAATTTTTTTAAAAAAATATGCTTTAGTCCTTCAATATTTTAACTCGATAATATAAAATAAGTAATTAGAAATAAATTTTAATATTCAGATCAAAGCTAATTAGGAATCATTCAGTTTTATCTTATGTTTGATGAATGGGGGATATATAATAATGAAAGTAGCAAAATTCGGTGGAACATCATTAGCAACTGCTGAACAAATAAAAAAGGTATACCAAATAATATTGGCTGATGCAGAGCGAAAGATAATTGTTGTATCTGCACCTGGTAAACGATTTAAAGAAGACATAAAAGTCACGGATTTACTAATTGCTTATGCTAATAATAGAATTAACCTTGAGGATACAGAAAAATCACTATATGCAATATTACATCGTTATCGAGAGATAGCAGAAGAGCTTCATCTTCCGTATCATATAATTCAACAGCTTTTAGCAGATTTGAGAGACGACCTTCAAATAGAAGTGATGGATCTAAATAAATATATGGATGCAATCAAATCGATTGGTGAGAATTATAGTGCAAAATTAGTGGCATTATTTTTGCAAAATGAGGGATTAGACGCACATTATCTCAATCCAAAGGAAGCTGGATTACTTGTTAGTCATGAATTCGGTAATGCACAAGTACTTTCTGAATCCTATGACAATCTCCGTTTACTTAGAGAAAAAAATGGCATTTTAGTATTTCCAGGATTTTTTGGTTATTCTCCCGATGGTGACGTTGTTACATTTCCACGTGGAGGTTCTGATATAACTGGGTCAATTTTAGCTGCAGCTATCGATGCTGAATTATATGAAAATTTCACAGATGTGGATTCAGTTTATGCTGTTAATCCTAATATTATACCAAATCCTAAGAAGATTCAGGAACTTACGTTTGGAGAGATGAGGGAATTATCTTATGCTGGTTTTTCTGTTTTTAATGAGGAAGCATTAATCCCTGCCTTTCGAGCAGGTATTCCTGTCACGATTAAGAACACAAATAATCCAGCAGCACCAGGAACAAAAATCGTTTTTTCACGAGAAGCTTATCATAATCCGGTTGTGGGAATTGCAGGTGATAGTGGATTTTGTACGATTAATGTAAGTAAATATTTGATGAATAGAGAAATTGGTTTTGGCCGTAGGTTGTTAATGATATTAGAAGAAGAAGGTTTATCCTTTGAACATACTCCATCTGGAATTGACCATCTATCTGTTATTTTACGTGAAGACAAGTGTACAAAAGAGGTAGAATCACTTCTCTTAGAAAGAATAAAGAATGAACTGTATGTAGATTATGTTGCTGTAGAACGGAATTTATCCTTAGTAATGATTGTTGGAGAAGGAATGCAAAGAACAGTTGGCTTAGCATCTAAAGCCACTACTGCGTTATCTAAAGCGAATGTAAATATTGAAATGATTAATCAAGGTTCTTCAGAATTAAGTATGATGTTTGGAATAAAAGCGGAAGACGAACAAAATGCTATAGAAGCATTGTATCGTGCTTTTTTTGGAAATTAGTTAGATTGATTTTATCATTGTTCATAAAGATGTTAAAGTTCTTCGATAACTCTCTCATCAGTCTAATGACCCTATTTCATATAGGGTTTTTCTACGTACATAAAATTAGTCGTTGCTTATTATTATCTAATTTTTGCTTGAAGTCGCTTTAATGATTTTGCTTTTTTATATTGATTAGAATGATAAAATTGGGACTCTTTGATATACTAAAATTAAATAATTTCACTACTATGAAGAGAAAGGGTGGCTATAATGGCGAAAGATGCTTCTTTTGATGTAGTATCAGAAATTGATATTCAAGAAGTCAAAAATGCAATTATTCAAGTAAATAAGGAAATCTCCCAAAGATATGATTTTAAGAACAGTAAATCAGAGGCAACGTTAGAGGGTGAAGAGATAAAAGTAATTGCAGATGATGACTATCGATTAAAAAGTGTTATCGATATTTTGCAAACAAAGTTGATTAAAAGGAATGTATCCATTAAAAGTTTGGATTATGGTAAAATAGAAGAGGCAAGTGGAGGATCAGTACGTCAGAATATTAAGGTTAAACAAGGTATTGAAACAGAAAAAGCAAAGAAAATAGTGAAGGATATAAAGGATTTAAAAATGAAGGTTCAAGCACAGATAACGGGAGAACAAGTAAGGATTACTGGAAAAAACAAGGATGATTTGCAAAAGGTCATTCAATTTTTAAAGCAACAGGATTATGGGATAGATCTACAATTTGTTAATTACAGATAAATTACATTGACTAATGTTAAAAAACATTTGGATTATGTATATTAAATCATCAGAATAGGAAGAGATGCCCAATGGTTCAAGAAATTGATATTTGTGATTTGGTCCATTCATTATCAGAAGCTGTAGATTTGATGGATAAACGAGTGTCAAAGCATCATAATAGAGTAGCATATATCGCGTTCAAAATTGGACAAGCGTTTGGCTTACCGATGAATGAGCTACAAGAGCTTCAGATTGCAGGATATTTGCATGATATAGGGGCACTTACTCTTGAAGAACGACTAGATATCCATAAATTTGAATCTAAGGAATTACATCTACATGCAGAATTGGGATATTTATTATTAAAGGAATTTATACCGTTTCAAAGAGTTGCTAATATTGTACGCTATCATCATACATATTATCGTGATTCTAATTCTGAAGTGCCAATTGCTAGTCATATTCTCCATCTAGCAGATCGAATAGAAACTCAAATTGAGAAGGATAAATATATTCTGAATCAGGTAGATTCTATTAAAGAGAAAATAGTAAAAAATAAAGATATTATGTTTTCTCCTGAGCTAGTAGATGCTTTTTTAAGCTTAGCTGAAAAGGAATACTTTTGGTTAGATGCAATGAATCCATCTATAATTAATATTTTATCTAAAGGAAACAAACCTTTACCTATGTTACTTGATATGAAAGGGCTTCTTGATATAAGTAAGCTATTTTCTCAAATTATTGATTTTAGAAGTCATTTTACAGCAACACATTCCGCAGGTGTTGCTGCTAGTGCAGAAAAACTAGCCTTATTAGCTGGTTTTTCTGATGAAGATGCCTATAAGATGAGAATATCTGGTTATCTTCATGATTTAGGTAAGCTTGCAGTACCTTCAAGTATATTAGAAAAACAAGGGAAGTTA
>JAENYW010000035.1 GCA_016841555.1 Tepidibacillus decaturensis | reverse complement strand
TCAATGTATTTAGGAAGATAATAGGACTCTATTCCCCCTGTTAAATGTAAAGGAAGCCATTGTCTAATGATTTCTGCGAGATCAACTATTTCTCTATCAACAGAATGAATTATTTTAATCTTATGATTTTTTAATATTTGCGATATCTTTTGAAACCATAGATTCAAAAAATTAGAGTCCTCCGTAAGCCATGACATGTCCTCCTGACTAATTAAAAAAAGCTCTTGTCCTTCTGGCATATCAAGAACATAATCAAGTAGCTCTAATGTTGCTGTCCTTCTTCCTTCATTCCCCTTATAGACATTAAATCCAGCGTGATATTTATTTTTATTATTACCACACAATCGCTCATTGTAGCTTTGATTAGATTGAGGTGATTCAGACAGATAGCGGCATAAACTGCTATGGATATCTTTGGAGGATGCAGTATTTAAGTTAGGATCATGCTCCTTTAATAATCCCAAAATAAATTCTTTTTTACCATGCGAATCTTTGGAAAGGATATATTCTGCAATTTTTTTTAAATGAACAGAACGATTAGTAAGTGGTCTTTTACTATTCTTCCATTTACTTATCAATGAATAGTCAACATGAAGTGCATTTGCAAGCTCTCTTCCTGTAATATCCATAATGCTCATTAGATCAGCCAACCGAGAAGTATTCTTATCCACAATTATTTCCCCTTCCACTTATTTTTTGGTTTAGTGTACCAGCATTGTCAACCTTTCGTCAACCTGTCATACTTGACAAATTGATATCTTTTATATCTATTTATTCAATTTTAGCTTATTGTAAAAAAAACACTAAGAATTTTCACCTATATCATTAGAAAAATAAGGAGGGGTATGATGAAGATTGAAGGGAACATTCAGGTTGAACAAATACTTACCGCTTTTCCAGTCAGAATGAAAACAGGTATATTCTCTAGTGAAAGCTATCATCTAGTTTTAACCAATAAGCGCTTTATTTTTGCAGTCTTTGATGCAGAAATGTTTAAGAAAAAAGTATTTGATTCAACGAAAGAAGCGAAGGAAGAGGGTAAAAGAATTTGGGGTAGATTATATAGTTCTATCGTGACGGGAGCAACTTATTATCAAAGATATTTGGTGATAAAGCCTGATGAAATTTTGAATGAAAATAATGATAATTTTTATTGTGACCACGCTCTTATCCATCATATAGAGTTAAAGAAATACCATAATGCATATCATAGTAATGATAAATACAAGGAACAAGAAGCTGCCAGTATCATAATAAAGACTTCTGATTTATCCTACAAAATATTTGTTGATAATCAAGAGGTTCTAACAGAACTAAGAAGTTATTTAACAAATATTTTTACTCATAAATTTAAGGATAGGTATTGAAGGATGGATATTGTGGAGTAATTTGAAGGAAAATATCCATCCATAAAAAAAGAGTTGCCTCTAATGAGACAACCCTTTTATCTAATTGCTATTTGTTTATTTTTGTGTTGCTGCAAAACGTTGGTTCACATCATCCCAGTTAACTACATTCCACCATGCTGCAACGTAATCTGGGCGTTTGTTTTGGTATTTTAAGTAATATGCGTGTTCCCATACATCTAATGCTAATAATGGAACAACACCCCATTGTGTTAGGTTTTGATGCTTTTCAGATTGTAAGATCTCTAATTTCCCCGCAGCTGGTGACCATACTAGAAGACCCCAGCCTACTCCTTCAACTTGAGCTGCAGCAGCTGAAAAATGCGCTTTGAATTTTTCAAAGCTACCAAAGTCTTTATTAATTTGCTCCGCAATAGCACCAGTAGCTGCACCGCCACCATTTGGTGACATATTGTTCCAAAAAATAGTGTGTAAATAATGACCTGAACCATGAAATGCTAATTCGCGTTCCCAGTGCTTCGCTAAAGCTAAATCTCCACTTTCACGTGCTTCAGCAAGTTTCACTTCCGCTTTATTTAGACCATCTACATAGCCCTGATGGTGTTTCGTATGATGTAATGTCATTGTTTGCTCATCAATATGTGGTTCTAAAGCGTTGTACTCATAAGGTAATGGTGGTAATACATGTTTTCCCATAATTTGTTTCCTCCTAAAATAGGTTATTGTTTGTGTTCATTATGTCTCAAAAGAATAAAATAATACTATTTTTTAGTGATTAGCTTCTACGATAGTTATTATATACCTATTTTCTCTATTTAGCAACATTTAAATATAAAAAGTTTCATAAAGGGTTTTATTAGGTTTTTCATTAATTTTTAATGAATAGACCGCATTATATGTTACAATTTTAACAGTAGAATGTACGAACAAGCTATTATTTATTAAGGAGAAATAATGATGCTAGAAAAAGCGCTAGATATTTTAAAGAAATATTATGGCTATGACAGCTTTAGAAAGGGTCAAGAAAATATTATTACAAGTATCTTGGAACAACAGGATACCTTTGCAATCATGCCTACAGGAGCAGGGAAATCAGTATGCTATCAGGTTCCTGCTCTTCTATTAGATGGAGTTACCTTAGTTATCTCTCCATTAATTTCTTTAATGAAGGATCAGGTAGATGCATTGGAGGATATAGGTATTCCAGCTACCTTTATTAATAGCTCATTAAGCGTATCGGAAACAAAAAAAAGAATATATGATGTAAATCAAGGAAGGTACAAGCTACTATACATTGCTCCTGAACGATTAGAAGCTCCCGACTTCAATCACCTGATTACTAATCTACATATAGCGATGGTTGCTGTAGATGAGGCCCATTGTGTCTCACAATGGGGTCATGATTTTAGACCAAGCTATCGCCACATCGCCTCTTTTATTAAACAATTACCGCAAAAGCCGATTATAGCTGCTTTTACAGCAACAGCAACAGAAGAAGTTAAAAAGGATATTATTTCTTTATTAAAGCTTCATCAGCCCAACACCTTTGTTACAGGCTTTAATCGGGAAAATTTATTTTTTTCTGTTGTTAGAGGAGAAGACAGAAGAAAATATGTGATAGATTATGCACGGAATAACAGAGATCAAGTGGGAATTATTTATGCGGCAACTCGTAAAGAGGTAGAAAATATCTATAAAGACCTAAAGCAAGCTGGATTGAATCCTACAAAATATCATGCTGGTTTAAGTACGAAAGAACGCAAGCAGAATCAAGACGCTTTTCTTTTTGACGACAATCCAATTATAGTGGCAACCAATGCTTTTGGTATGGGGATTGATAAATCAAACGTGAGATATGTTATCCATTATAATCTACCAAAAAATATGGAGGCCTATTACCAAGAGGCTGGTCGTGCAGGTAGAGATGGAGAACCTAGCGATTGTATCCTCCTCTTTGCACCACAGGATATTCAGCTGCAGAAATATATGATTGAACAAACACTATTATCTCCAGAAAGAAAGAAAAATGAATATGCAAAGCTTCAAGAAATGGTAGATTATTGCTATACACCTAACTGTTTACGAAAATATATTCTTGAATACTTTGGAGAGGAAAATGTCCCTGATGCATGTAATTATTGTAGCACCTGTACCGATGATAGTGAATTAATAGATATTACAGAGGATGCACAAAAAATTTTTTCCTGTATCCTTCGTCTAAAGGAGCGCTACGGTAGTACGATGATTGCCCAGGTACTGATGGGCTCAAAAAATAAAAAAGTATTAGAATTTGGCTTTAACCGATTATCTACCTATGGAATTATGAAGGAATACACAGAAAAAGAAATAAAGGATATTATCAATATCCTTGTTGCGGATAGATATCTTAGATTGACAGAAGGGCAATATCCTGTATTAAGAATAGATGAAAAAGCAATACCTGTTTTGAAAAATGGAGAAATGGTTTATCAAAGAGTGCAAAAGAAAAAGGAAATATTATTAGAAGATAATAATTTATTTGAATTGCTAAGGGATATACGTAAAAATATCTCTATAGAAGAAAATCTACCTCCCTATATTATTTTTTCTGATCAAACCTTACGAGATATGAGTAAATTTTGTCCAACTAACTCTGATGAGCTATTAAGAATTAAGGGTGTGGGAGAAAATAAGCTACAAAAATATGGAGAGCTATTTTTGGAAGAGATTAGAGCATATATGGAAGAAAAGGGGATTAATCCAGATCCAATCCCTACAGAAGAGACTAGTACCTCCAAAAAAAAATCGACAGATAAAACACCTAGTCATCTTGTTACCCTAGAACTGTATCAAACTGGATTGTCTTTAAAGGAAATAGCCCAGCAAAGAGAAATATCCCTTACTACCATTCAAAATCATATTATTCAATGTGCGAATGAAGGAATAACGGTAGATTTAGATAGCTTTATCTCTCAACAATATGAAGAGATGATATTAATGGCAATCAACGAAATCGGAAGCGATAAATTAAAGCCGCTTAAAGAGTCATTACCAGAGGAGATTGATTATTTCACCATTAAGGCAGTATTAGCGAAATATAAGTGAACAATATGATATAGTAAGAGCCTCTACAATCGTGTAGAGGCTCTTACTATATAAATTTTTTGGTCTAATTTTATATCAACCCTGCTTTTCTCAGCAATCTTTGTATAATTGCAGCCGTTTCTGCTCGGGTGATATTATCAACAGGTGCTATCTTACCATTTTTACCATTGACAATTTCATTTGCTATGCAATTTAATACACTTTCTTCTGCCCACTTTGCAATATCCTCTGTATCAGAAAATCCTGCTAAAAGCTCTTCTTTATCTAATCCTACCGCTGTATTTAATTCTACCATTTTCATTGCGCGGGAAATGATGATCATTACTTCTTGACGTGTAATAGTATCCATTGGATGAAAATACTCTTCACTATCTCCAAGTATAAGTCCGTAACTGCTAGCTGTCATAATATTTTTGTAATACCAAGCATCTTCCCTTACATCCTTGAAGGATGTTCCTTTTCCTCTATATTGTAGTCCTAATGCTCTAATGATAATTGTAGCAAACTCAGCACGAGTAATATCTCTATCCGGTTGGAAGCTATTTTCATCAATTCCATTAATAATCGTTCTAACACTTAAGTCAGTAGTGATTGCTTCAGCCCAATGGTCTTTTGTATCGTCAAAGTTTTTTTCATTTCCTATCAGTACATAGCTACTATTGGTGATACTCTGTATAACCGCATAGTACCTTTTCTCTATTTCAACTATTTTAGTTGGGACATGGAGCAATGTACCGTCTTTTTGTAGCACCATGGCAGTGCTCACGTTATCCTTATCTATTCCTTCTGGTATAGGAATCGTTCTTTCGATATAGCGTTTAAATTGATCAACTTGTACTTTTTTCCCATTAAAGGTGCATGTAATCTCAAAATTCACTAGAGGTACTATAATACTTAAACCAGCTTTTTCAGCCTCATTCTCTATGAATGTTACTACTTGCTTATCTGATTTGGCGATACTTATTTCTAGCTTTATATCTTCTATATTCACATTTTCACCAAATTGATTCGCTATTTCATCTAAGTTTATTTCTTCGACTGGAAGTGTGTACCCTCCTACATCAGTAGTTATCTTTACAACTCCATCATTCTCTTTCAGAGCTTGAATTCCTTTGCCGTCAAGCTCTACACTGACTTGATCAGAACCGTTTATGACTTCGATGTGCAGATCTTTGTTATCTTTAGATTTAAATGCTTCAATTAATGTGTTTCCGTCAACTGCTATAGTGGTCTTTTTAGCATCTTCATTTTCCGTTACGATAACCTCTGCATCCAAGTCTGAATGATCAGTTGATATCGTTACGTATTGATCCTTTTCAGGTTCCTCTACATCTTCTTTAGGTTCTCCTTCTCCCGATTGACCAGAATTAGAATCTTCATGTTTCGTATATTGCGCTGTTACGGTCAAGTCTCTTTGTACATTCGTATAATCTCTATCCCAGCCTGTAAAGGTATATCCCTCTCTTGTTGGGTCTGATGGTGGTGTTGCAGCTTCTCCTTTTGTTACCTCTTCTGTTTTTAGCACGGTTCCTTCCCAATCCTTGAATACGACTGTATATTGCTCATCTTCTGCTTCTCCCTGTATCGTTAGATTTTTTACAGTATAAACGCTACTATCTTCTTTAAGAGAACCTTTGATAGCAATCATCTCGGCTTGAGCCGTTGATGGGATATACAAGTTCAGCACTTGATTATGTTCCCCTTCTACCCTATAGTCATAACCCGAAGGTACCGTCCATTCGATATCTTCCTCTATTAGCTGATTATATTGATCATAAAGGTCAGCTTCCCAAACCATAACCGTTTTCTGACCCTCTTCTGGGATAACTACTTCCTCATTTCCTTCGATGACGATATTCTCTGGTTTAGAACTATCATCAAGCACGATAAAATAGGAGGTTCTATTTCCTGAATCCAATGCGTCAGCCTGCACTTCAATTAAACGGGTTTCATAAAAATCTACGGTTCCTGTATCTCCAGAATTCCCGTTAATAGATACATTGTTACCGCCGTTTACCTCAACCGTTATCATATTTTCATTTTCTTGTGAGGCAAATTTAATATGATACACTTTTTTCTCAGAATCAAAGTCTTCAAGTAAATTTACACCGTCATAAACAATTGCAATATCTGAAATATTGGTTAGCTCATCATCTACTTGATGAATAGGACCAATCCACCATGACATTTCAGACTCCCAAGCAATACTGCCCGCTGCCTTTGGTGTAACCTCAAAATAAACTTGTTTACCAACATCTTCTTCCGAAAGGGTGTAGGTTAATCCATTAGCTCCCGGAATAGCTTTCCTATTAGTACCCTCGTCATCGTCCTGGCGATACCATTGATATGTTGTCCCTTCTTCTTCTCTATCCAGCTCATCATAAAATTCATATTCCCCGATTAATGTTTTGCCGATAAAGAAATCTTTCTCGTTCTCAATCTTAACAAATCTAGCTTCTGGTTTTAGTTGCTCCTGTCCTTCCATAGATTCAGTATCTCGATTAACTTTTATCACGAAATTCTTTGCGCCTAGATAATTTTCAGCGGTTGATGTAACGATAATTGTGTTTTCTCCAAACTCTAAAGGAATATCTAAGCCGTCATCTTCTTTCCAAAACTCTGATGAGATACCATTAATACTTACAAAACTATTTAAAGTATCATCATATGTTGCATTCACCCGAACAGAATTAATATGAATCGGAACAGAAAGCTCGTAGTTAGTCGTATCATTATTAAAGTTATCAAGATATTCACTATTATTGTTTTTCACAGAAAGTGAAGTCAGATCTGAACCAGTAATAAATGCAGGAGCGATAGGCCCTAGTGCTGGAGAAATAAACTCACTTGGTAATGTATATCCCGAAAGTAATGACCACGAAGGTATTGTATAATGAGACGTCAACTTTAGGAACAGATACTTTCCTTCATCCTCTTGTGTAGGAACATATAATATCTTATCAGCTCCAGTTATCGGCAAAGCGTACTCTTCATTTTTAGTATCCCCACGATACCATTGATACTCAAGGCTGCCTTTGCTGCCATTTTCCATGTCCATATACTTCTGATATTTACTTTTAACATAGAGCTTTTCACCAACTCTTTTCAACCCTAAAAATGCATCTTCATCAAGATCGCTAAGGGATAGAGTAAATCCTTCGTTCTTTACAGAGAAAATTTTCTCTTGATATTCATTTGCTACATATGGAAAACCTGAAGCATTTTTAATAAGGTTCGCAGGAATTTTCAATTTATAACTGTATCCTTTTTCTATCACATCCTCCAGCATAATAACCATGCCATAACTGCCAACCCCACCAAGTGGATTCGATGGTAATAAAACCTGTTCAACCGGTATTTCCCTTGCTTCGCTTCCATCTTCATTCAGCTGCCAAATAGTAATCGTACTTAAATAATTGAATCCGTTAACAAGCGCATCTTCGGCAAAGACGGCGAATAGAAATTTACTTGGTTCCATTTGATTCTTTGCCGTGAACGATCTTATCATTGTTTTAGCGCTTCCTGTTATACTTGTATCATCAAGAGAAACAATAAATTTCACTTCAGGTGGATGACTGGAGCTTTTATTGACATTAATTTTTAGGTAGTTATCATCCTGCACCCACTGACCTTGAACCTTCGAACTGTTATTCCAATCATCTTTTATATAATTATCCACACTATCTACTAAGGCCTTCTCAGGAATAAATACCGCATAAGCCATCTCTTCGTCAAAAGGAGTTGGGGATACAGGTGTTATCACTAGTGTATTTCCCTCAATACGAATATCAGCAGATAGTCTATTCGACTTTATTTGTGACCTCAGCATTTCATTTCTAGCATTTCCCCAAAAACCTATACTTCGATCGTATGACAAGATAATATGCTCAAAATGTGGTCCTGGGAAAATAGGTTTGTTAAATGGAATCCTTATTTCTCCCGAAGCTGTATTTACATTATACACATCCACATTATACACGTTTCCATTCCCTGCCTCAATCATAGGACCAGCAACTTCTCCTGTTGTAAAGGTTTTGAGTGCAGCATCCATCTCCTCAACCCTTGTCTCAAAAGGATTTCCATTCTTATCTGCAACCTTCATTGATAAAATAATACTACTGTTTAGTGGTTCCTTGTCATAAAGACGATACGTTGTAAAGCTGTCTAACAGGTTCGAGGTAATGTTTACTTTTATCCCTTTCCTACCATAAACATCCCCTACTACTGTCATATAGTCTCCATTTTCTTCTTCTATATAGATTTTATAATCGAGAATGTCTATTTCTTCATTGAATTCGATAATCAACGGAGTATCCAAGTCAACCGTTGGCGTCATTGAAACCAGCTTCGGATGTATAGTATCCACGGTGGTAAACTTAATTTCATGATCTTTATCTAGGATATTGTCACTACTATCCTTTATTGCCTCTTTAGGAATGACTAACTTGTAGTCAATACCATTTTCAACCACATCACTAATTCTGGTTACTGTTATTATGTTCGGTTCAGGTTGATACACACTTGCAGCTACAGAAATAGGAACACCGTTGCTGTCAATATCAAGTTCTTCTCTATTAATTGGTTCTATCGTAATACCACCTGATTCCCCATATACATCATCTACAATGGATATAGCTTGATTGAACGTTATAGTAAACGTTGGATTGGAGGCTAATCGGTTATCAAAGGCTTCTGTTGTTTCAGCGGTTACAGTACCCGCAGGCGTCTCTGCCTCAACATCTGTAACGAAGGGTGCTGTTGTATCATGGACGATAAAGCTTGTTATCAGCTCCCCTTCTTTTAGATCAAATGCCTCCATCTTTACCTCTACAACCTTACCGTCATTGACTACATCAAAGGTGTACGTCCATCTATCATTGCTGTCTATTTCACCGATACTAGCACGAATGACCAGTTCATCTCCGTCTTTGTCTTCGATATACTCATGTAAATCCAGTACAATCGTCTCTCCATCATTTATATCAATATTTTCAAAATCCTTCATCAGACTTGGAGCAAATTCGTTACCATCATACAATTCTTGCCCATTGGTAAACTTGGAAGCTGGATTAGTTCCTTGCAATCTTTCCACCGCATCAGAAATACCGTCTTCATCCGTATCCTCAAGAAGAGGACTAGAATATGCCTGTGCTGTGATGCTTCCACCATCCACCTCTATCGTTATGTCGACAGGAACATTCACTTCTGTATAATCATCTATACCATCTCCGTCTGTGTCGGATTTAAGTGGGTCAACTCCCTGTATTAAATCCTCCTGATCAGTGAGCCCGTCTCCGTCTGTGTCGGGTTTAAGTGGGTCAGTACCAATGGTAACTTCATTTCCGTCAGAAATCCCATCCCCATCCGTATCATAAATGAATGGGTTTGAGTCGATAATATTGTTATCACTATCAATTTCCTTATCACCATGCGTAAGAAGACCATCTCCATCGGGGTCCAACAAAGCAATTTCGTTATTTTCTACCAAAGGCTCACGCGCTGTTGTTGTGATAAAATGAAAAGTCTCCCAAAAAAGCTCCAATTCATTTGGAATTACATCATAATAGGTACTATTTAAATTTTTAATAGTATCAGTATCCCATTCAAAATCTGTATCTTTATAGACTACATATCTTTTTGTTGTTACTTTTTCAATCAACTTATAGTATAATCTTGACCTACGATCCACCTGCAAGTTCATACCTGCTTTATCAAAGGTCAGAGTATTGTCGAATTCAAATCTTCTCGTATGATTCCAATATCCAGATCCCTTCCATACATTTTCGTAGGTTTTCTCTTCTTTATTATCAACCGTAACTGCATTGCTTTCATTCCAAAGGTGATAATTAGCATAGCTGTCCTCAAGTTTTCCCTTTTTATTGGCAGGTGTATCCTTGGTAGCGGCACGTACACGGGTTAAATATTCACTTAACGTTTCCACCTTTGACCCTATCGTATATCCGTAGTCCATATTAATAGTAATCAGCTTGTTTTTATCAGGATCATCAGTCTTTTTAAATGTTTTAAGAATGGTTCCTGGATATTGCTTCGCATCATAAAGCCACGACATAACGGTAGTTATAATATTTGCTACAACTCCATCATAATCATCGACAAAAAATGCTACTATTGTATCTACCACTAGTGCAGCCATAATTACCCAGCCGACTGGCCCCAATGCACCAAGGACAGTATACAAGTAAGTACTGGCAAAAATAAGTGCTCCATAGGTAATGCCTGTCACTACACCGAATGTGGTTCCTCCTACTTTTGCCATTTCCTTTCCATATAAATACCCAGAATGAACAGCCATGGCAACATTAGCAATTGTCCCAATTGCTGCTGCCCCCTTACCAACACGAGTATATGCGTTATATCTAGCCAACTTCACCTCATACTTCCATCCAACATTTCCAACGGTCTGTACAGGCGCTTTTATGCTTAACAATTTATTTAGACCAGATAATATGGTATCAGGATAGGCTGCATAAGAATATGTATCCTCTATAATATACTCTGATATTGTTGCTTCAACGTACTCCGAGCCGATGCCAATAATCTTTGATATTCCTATATTCCAATGAGCTAACTGCTCTTTAACCTCATATTTTTCCTGATTAAAATCAGCGATGTTATAAGGATTTTCGTCCACCATGTCATTTATATCATATTGACTTAGTGCTTGTCCGTTTTCCACCCATTGTACTGTCATTTGTTTTCTGGTAACCATTTCTTGAGGAGAAACATCGACATTTATCTCATTTCCAGTAAAATGAACATCCTCAAGATCATCAAGATTCAGATAACGATTTTTTCCTTGCGTGAGTATAATTATCGGCTTCGGACCCTCATAGCGACGCCCGATGTCTTCTGTAATTTGCTTGCCAATATCAAGCATAGCTGTATTAAGGTAATCATATTCCCCTTTAAGCACATCGATAGCATCAGGATTGTCCATCACATTTTCTTTGTATCCTTCAACGGCTTGATCAATAGTCGATATCCCGTTCATATATAAATGCTGCAATACGGTGGACATATTTAGCATTTGTTCTGTATCTTCCCCAGATATTGTTGCTGTTTCTATTCCGTTTTTTTCTTCTACTTGCAGTCCAGTAATCTTAAAGGCTTCATAGTCCTTAGAAAGGAATTTATTTCCTTTTTCAATGCTTTCTTTCACAGCTATTCGAAAGGTTAAATCAGTTTTTAGTTGATATAGGTAATTTTGGTGATTTCTTTTTATTACTGCCTGAATGCTTACCAAATCCATGTTTTCATCATCGTCAAAGTCAAAAAAACGGGTATGCTGAGCATGAACTTTATCGGTACTCAATTTAAGGGGAATTTGAATCATTCTATCTCCCCAGCCAGATGAATAAATGTCCGTAATAATATGCATCTGACCTGAACGGTCAGTAAGTAACATATCCAGTTTATCATCACCATTTACATCATAAATATCTAGTGATAACCCTTTTGTCATATCTCTAAAACGTTTATATTCTTTTTCAGTAGTCGCATCGGCAGGAAGTCCTGTACGAAGGACTTTTGTCACGGTAGCATAATTACTCCCAGATTTATAATTGCATTTTAATATGAGTTCATTGCTGTCTTTAGTACTATTGTACATTTCATACAAATACCATGCCGTATCATTTTCGGAATCATATTTGTAATAGGAATCCCTTATATTACTTAATATCGCAATGGATTCATTATCACTTGATTCAACAGGATAAAAATCATGATTATCTATCGTAAGATTACCTGCAGTGGTATCACCTCTGTTTTTTCCAATTTCACTACGATAATAACCACTTTTCACCTGAACCTCTAATTGTGTATCCCCAGTATAGCAAACGAGATTTCGTTTATCCCCATCTAAATTGATACTATACTTACCATTGTAGGTTCTTAGCTTGGATGAATCAGGGTCCTCATCCTTATTCGTATATCCTACTGGATTATCAAAATAAATTTCTCCATCGTTTGTACTACTGGCTTCATATACTTCCTTATCCTCGTCATAAACAAGGTCATAATAGGTTTGATATCTTAAATATGAAATGACCCTTTCGCTGTTATTAGCAGCAGTAAAGAAATCATCATATTCAAGCCAAAAAAGCTGCAAATCAGGTATAACGTTGTCATTCAAATCCGCTATATCACTTCCGATATATTCCTTCTTGCTATCATAATCGATACTATATATTTTTACATCTTCCCCATCATACTGAACCTTTCCTATATTACTCCATTCTTCATTAATATTATCAACTGCACCATAAAGAGACCACTTAAGCTTAAGAGCCATCTCCACTTCATACTTATTATCCTCTACTGGCTCGCCTGCCTTTTCGGGCAGGTAGATGGTTGCCTGCATACCGACATATCTGTCGTCCTGCTCTAATTTCTGTAGGGGTACCAGCATACTATCACCAGTAAAAACATAGCCATATTCTCGCTGTACCTGTTCGTCAGGGTAATCATCCTCATCCATTTTCACTTCTAACATCGGTACTATCCGCAAATCTCCTTTTGAACCGTCAAAATTTCTAACCTGTCCATAATTATCAACAGGCCAGCTCATGATTTGATTGTTTTTATAGAGATTCTCCACATCTGCAGGTTGTAATTGAATTGTAATGAAAGTCGCCTTGCCGGACGTTGTCACTTTAATGTTTTGGCTCTCCTCTGTATCAAGGGATGAAAAAGGAGATATATCTAGATAATCCTTTAAACCATCTTCATCGTTGTCATCATCAAATACATCCAGCGTTCCATCACCATCCGTGTCTCTTTGAATCAGTTCCGACGTTATTTCCTCATCTGGATTCCCCCGCGTTATTTCGTACAAATCCGACAATCCATCATTATTGGTATCTTCCTTTAAAGGATCTAGTCCGTTTTCTGCTTCAAATTGATCATGTAAACCATCACCATCGGAGTCCTTATTGTCGGGATTCGTACCAAGTATTTTCTCTATCTGATCCACTAATCCATCATTATCCGTATCTGTTTCATCTGTTACTTTGCTTTTTAGCTCGTCCAAATCAACAATAGTAGAGCTGTTGGTCATTGTCCCTTCCGCTGCATAAGCAGTCTGTTTAAATAGGTGAAAGGGGACTAATCCTGCCACTAGTGCTATGGTTAATAATACACTTATCATCCGTTTCCATTTTCCCATAGTTTCTCTCCTCCTTAGAAAATTAGATGATGATTAAAAAAATTCCGTCTATTTTGGCTAACATTTAAACCGTGAAATGATTCAAACGCTTCCCCTATTCTCCTTTATATCAAAAAAACCTCTCATTGACCCTGTCTTTAAGTACAGTCTGAGAGATTTAATACGACAATTTATCAAAAATATTTATCGGGTTAAGACCCCCGCTTCTATAAGCGGGAAATAAATCAGGTGGGGTAGACTCCCCATCTGATTCCCCGATGTTCAGCTAGCTGAACGAGTTCACTCGATTTGGAAGATATTATTCATTTTTCGGTTCTGTTTCTTCTAATAGTCCTGCTTTTGATGCATAGCTTATTAATTGTTGACGGTTTTGTAGATGCAGTTTGTCTATAGCACTCTGGATGTGATATTTTACTGTTCTTTCCCTTATTCCAAGCTTCTCTGCTACCTCCTTATAGATATACCCTTGGGATACGAATGATAGCACCTCTCGTTGACGATCGGTTAAATGATGCTTACTCATTTCAGACTGTAGTTTTCCTGTTTGAAATTCATTCAAAATCTTGCCTGCCAATCCAGGCGATACAGGGACTTCTCCGTTCATTAGAGCTTCTAAAAGCTCAAATAACGTATCACTGTGAAAATTTTTAATAAAATAGCCACACGCACCAGACTTTACAGCATCAAATATGTTCTGTTCATTCTCTGATGAGGTAAGCATGACAATTTTGATTTTTGGAAAGCTAGTGCTAATCATTAGTGCCGCTTCCAATCCATCGCTTTTTGGCATAAATATGTCTAACAGTATGACATCTGGCTGGAATCTTTTTGCTAGCTCAAATGCCTCCAACCCATCCTTTGCAGTACCTACAATCATATAACCTCGGGCTTCTAGTAGATTTTTTAGACCTTCCATAAACAGAGCATGGTCATCTGCGATAACAATTCTCATTATTCAACACCCTCACAAAGCGTCAACCTTAATATAATCTCCGTACCTACACCGATTTCTGATTGGATTACTATATCGGTACCGATTTCTTCAGCTCTTTCTCGAATAATAGACAATCCATATTGATCGATTCCCGACTGTTTACTAATGTCAAAGCCCTTTCCATTGTCAGCTATCTTTATTTCAACAGCATTCTCTTTTGTTATAAAGGAAATAGTTACGCTACATGTACCTGCATGTTTACGAGTGTTATTTAGTGCTTCCTGAATTATTTTCAGAAGCTGGATGCCCTTCTCCTCATCAGGAAAATTCGGAGGGAGATTATCGTCAAAATATATTTCAATCGAGATTCCATGTTTTTCGGAAATGTTAATAGCGTACTGCTTTAAGGTCACTGAAAAGCTTCTATTTTTCGGAGCGATTCCCCGCATCTCAAGAATATATTCCCGTATATCACCATGAGCATCACGTGATACACGGATGAGGTCCTCCAGCTTCTCCATTGCCTGTATATTTTTTTGTTGAACCATATATTCCTTTACCGTTTGCGCTTGTGCATTTACATACCCAAACATCTGACCTAAACCATCATGAAGCTCTCTGCCTAATCGTTCACGCTCATTCATGACACTTAATGTTTTTTGCTGTTGAATAATCTCCTCAATATTTTTACGCTGTTCTGTTATGTCATTTAGCATATAAAGGGTTCCTGCTCTTTTTTCTTTTTTATCTTTAAAGGGCAGAGTATTCAGTTCATAAATAAACATCTTATCCTCATATTCATATCTAATTGTTGTCTGCTGTTCCTTTGTAATATCTATCGGAAAATGTTTTACAAGAAAGGGTATTTCATCTATATTTCTTCCTATCATTTCTTCTTTATCTAAATGAAGCATCGTTACTGCACTGTGATTAATGTCTATTATCACATTGCTCCTGTCTGATACAACCACCCCATTACTCATTCTTTCTACCAATAAATCTCTAGCAACCGGCATAATATTTAGTAGCTTATGATGGAAGATTCCCCAAAATATTACGCTACCAGACAACCCAAATAATGCTGGAGCAAGGTCAAAGCGCTTCACTGGAGCTAAACCCAATATATAGGTAATGTTTGATAGTGCAATGATTCCCAAGCCAAGAAGTAGGATTGTTGCCTGCTTTCTGTATATAGCATCCTTTTTTAATGCTGTAATGAAAAGCAAAAGTAATGAAGTCACATTTATAGAATAAGTGAATAATAGATAGAGTGGATAGAGGGCACCATACTCCTTATCGATGGTGTAGGGAATAGATGAAACATTCAGCGAAAAATTCCTTCGCATAAGTCCGTGATAGGTGTCAGTAAAAACTAGCCCAAAAAACACAGCAAATATCATCAATATAAAGCCTATATTTCTCTTTGTTAAAAATTTATCCTTTCCTGAAAACCTCATAGCAAGCATAAGATAGGCAAAGGTTGATAGCCCTGCACCTATATACTCTATATTTGCCCAAAATAATTTTATAGGTAATGTAGCTGCCATCAGTTCAAACCCTTGACAAAAAACCCACCAAGCTGAAGCAAGCATGGCAAGAACAAACTCCTTCACACCTATATTCTCTTTATAGTGCCAGCCATAGATGGATAGAGAGATTAGTATAGAGAAGGAAAGGAATAAAACTATAATATAGGGGAAAAACTGATACATTCTAACACCCCACTACATTTTTTACGAGGATCTGATTGATTTATCTATTTACATTGTCACATAGATTCCTATTTTAGACAATCGTAATAATAAGGGACATAGCCCTCTTTTTCACATGATTATCACATTAAACCGCTTAAAATATTGTATACTAACTAAAATAAGAATATTGAAAATCCGCTGAGCAATATAGGAGGATCTAAAAATGACAAGACTGCTTGTTTTTGATGATGAGGAAAAAATTCGAGAAGTAATTCGTGAATATGCCGAATTTGAAGGATATGAAGTAGCTGAAGCTG
>JAENYW010000034.1 GCA_016841555.1 Tepidibacillus decaturensis | reverse complement strand
CCATTTGAAAATGAAAAGGAGAGAGCGGTATGAAGAAAAAAGCAGTAAATCAAATAAGGAAAACAGTGAATGATATGCTTGCAAAAGCACCAAAGTCTGCAAAGAAAGATGGAATATCCGTAATAGAGAAAAACGGAAAGGTATATGTATATCATTATAATAAGAAAAAAAAATAGCTATTAATGAACAATAGGTAAAAAATAAAAATGTAGAGAGACGACAAATCGTTTTTCTACATTTTTTTCTTTCAAATCGTTCTTTTGGTGAAAAAAAATGAACCTATCCACTGTTTACATAGATCACAATCTTTTTTATTTTTAACCTAATGGAGAAAATCCTGTTAATGGATAATATTCTAAAGCATATAAACGATGGGCAATTACTTGATATCCTTTTGCACTTGGATGAACATGGTCGATTGTTAAGTATTCCTTTAAATGTCCATAGAACACAGTGTAGATATTGGCAATGCGAATATTATCACTAGAGAATTGATAAAGGTAGTTATTATAGCTTCGTATCCATTCATCTGCTTCATACAAATATGGATAGGGGTTGTACAAGTTTATGATTCTGATTAATGTTACCTTTTTGTTTTTGGAATTTAAACGGATGATATTGTTTAGGATAAGGGACATGTTTGTTTCAGCATGGTTTAGGCTATCGATGAATACTTGGATATTACCAGTACGAAAATAGATGTCTCCTGCATCAATTAAATCATTACCTCCAGCGGTTATGGTGATGATATCGGCAGCATATATCGCTTTTTGTATTTCTCTGTTATTTAACTTGTTCAAAATGTCTCTTGTTGTGGCACCGTTCTTTGCAAACCTTCGATATATTACCTTTCTATCAAGTGTATGTTCTGTCATCTGTGCATACAGCTTGACAAATCCAGGTGCAAAAAAGGAACCAACTCCATTTGTCAAAGAATCACCTAATGCAACATATAATAAAGGGCTTCTCTGCATAAGGACCACCTCAGAGTATTATATGTTGAGAGGAGGATATATGGAACAAAGGAAACGGCACATTCTACTTTTCCGCGATGACATAACCTTCGATATTTAACTTCCTATACTTAACCTCCTATACGTTATATTGTTTAAGTAAATCTTCAATTGTTTTCTTGATAAGAGGACTTACTTCCTTCCCAATCCGATCTAATATTCTTTTTCTCTGCTGTAAGTCACCGACATCAATTTTTTCTGAACGAAGTATGCGAATAACTTTAATTGCTTGTTTTTTTGTTAGAGGGTAGTGATATTTTATTGCAAGCTGATAAAGTTCTTCAGGGGTTATCTGATTTAGCTTATTATTTGCCATACGACGGTAAAAAGGATTCAAATGATTTCACCTCAAGTTTATCTGATACTTTCTTTTTATTTTATGAATAAAGAAGAAAGAAGTGATTTAACAATACAAATTAAAGGCAAACACCTATTTTGTGTTTCAATAGGCATCAAACTATACAAACGCTTGACTATTTACATAGGTTAATGTGTAGAGGATATTTGATTATGTAATACCGTTTTAGAAAGGAGGAGTTATAATGGCTGATGGACATATAGCTGGACATCATGGAGGATTTTTATTCCATGGAGGATATCGAACGCTTCTTCTATTTATCCTTTTAATTGTCACCATCTTTTGGTTTATTGGTTTTTACTAGATAGATACCTATTTTTATTTCTATAGTTAAATATCTATACAGAATAGGATTAAAAATCATATTGTATTGTTAGAGGTACCACAATCCTCAAAGTTAGATAATAGGAGGGATAAGGTATGGATGGTGTAGCGTTTTTATTTCCAGGAGGATATAGAACATTACTATTATTTATTCTATTAGTAATCATCTTCTTCTGGTTTATTGGATGGTATTAATTATATCGTAGGGAAGGTCAAAGGTTGATCTTCCCTTCTTTTACAGATAATCAAACTTGAGTTTTATTAATAGAAAAGCAGCTATAAGTAGAAGGGAGGTATTATTTTGGGTAATACAAGCTCTTTTGGTGGATATTCATGGATTATATGGCTTATTATAATCGCGTTACTATTTCTAATTTTTTGGGCAGCGTTCTCATTTGGACCTGGCCCATATTATGGTCCATATCCCTATGATGGACCTGGTCCATATGGATATAATTAGGCCGTTGACTATTTGATTACGAAGCAGGACATTAAACTATACCAATTATACCTTCCTATCATACTTTATATAGACTAACAAATATGCTTCTGAATATAAGGAATGCTCCTAATATGTATTTTTAGGGAGAGGAGGGATAAAGTATGGCAAATGGAGTAGGGTTTTTATTTCCAGGAGGATATAGAACATTACTATTATTCATCCTATTGGTGATTATCTTCTTCTGGTTCATTGGCTGGTACTAATAGGCCATTTACAAAAAAAATTAAGGAGGTATTTTGATGTCTCACGGTATAGGCTTTTTATTCCCAGGTGGTTACAGAACATTACTATTATTCATTCTTTTGGTGATCATCTTCTTCTGGTTTATCGGTTGGTATTAAAAATATGTAGGGGAAGCTTCATGTTTCCCCTCAACACAATGTAAAACTTTTTCCAAAAAAGGCTGATAACTATAGCCAATGAATGGAGATTAACATACTGTATAGTAAGGAGTAACATCCTTTATTAACCAATCTTAAGGAGGTATTTTGATGGCTCACGGCATAGGCTTTTTATTCCCAGGAGGCTATAGAACATTACTATTGTTCATTCTCTTGGTAATTATCTTCTTCTGGTTTATTGGTTGGTATTAAAAATAAGTCAATAAATAAGATCTACCCTCCTCAATGGAATCTCAAGGTGCCTAATTGGGTTAGGCGCCTTACATAGCTACTATATAGGTATGAGTCTAAATATCTATATGTTCCAAAAAAAATCTTATTGATTAAAAAAATCTGCTCCAATTAGGAGCAGATTTTTTTATATATTTTAAACGGGTATTGTTAGTACCGATAACAAAAACCGCTAATTCGGTTTTTGTGGATAAAAATATCATTTATTGGGAAGAAAAGAATAAGGTTACATATTATTAATGATTTGTTTGGAGGATTACTATGTTTGAAATAGTCACAAGTTGGATGGATTGGTACTCCATTTATACCTTTCTTTTTATCACTATATTTACCCTCATTGCGTTTATGGCAATACCTAACTTAAGGGATAAGCAGTTGCATCAAGAAGCCAAATGGCTTAAACGAGGCTTACTTTTTATCCTTATACTTGATCCCATTTTATATATCACACCAAGAATTATTCTTTTTTTAATTCTCCGCTAAATCAGGTCTGCATTCTGATTGAGCTGTTCTTAAGGAAGTAGCTACTTCAACATCATAGGTTAAGTTTTTAAAGTGTTTGTCCCAATCCTTTTCTACCTGCTTCCAGATTTTTGGGTGGAATTTTGAAATAATGGTTCCTATGCCATACACGTCAGCTTCAAATTTCTTACGAGTAGTATTACAGGTATAGGAAATACGATTTTTGATTGTTGCTGAAAGCGCCTCTTCCATCTTTCTTGTTTCCTTTATATCTAGCATTTTACATTCATGACATTGTAGTTCTCTCACATCTGCCACGATATATATTTTTACCTTTACATGAATTTTCCCATCTTTATAGTCAATTGAAGAATATTTTTTTTGATGTCTTATATCTACTGTAAAGGTGCCCTTATCATCCTTATCGGGACATAAGGAATCAATTGGTGTATGCTTTGCGGGTTCAGCACAAAGTGCCCAATCCAATACCTCTCGTTCTCCCATCCATCCAATCATTTTATCCTTTTTGAAGACTGCTGCTCCACCATATTTTATTTCATTTTTCGCATTGGAGAGAATCATTCTAGGTAGTAGAAAATCGTCGCCGTGGTGAATATGCATACTCAGTTTTCCCAAATCAATATCAGGTGTTTGCTTTAATCGATTCGCATAGGTCGGAATGTTCTCGATGTAAAATCCTGTATGGGTAAGAAGCGGATGATCTAGCTTCAATACTTCCTTTGCAGGTCCCTTTGTGATAATTACCTTTGTTCCTTTTCGAATATAAGGAGAACGAATAAAGTAGTCTAAGCTTTTAGTAATTCCATCCCGTGCTAAATCCTCACCAATTAAGATAATACGAGTATGGCTTAGTAATGGCTCACAGCAGGTACGGGAGTTAAGTTCATTGATTGCACCCACAATCGAATCCGCTTTTGTTGATGTAATATTCAATTTGGCATCCTTCGCTCTACCCGCTTTTTCTGAACCTGCGATGGCATTGGCTTCAATAAATTGCAAGGTGACTACATACTGTTTTTTTGGCTTACTATTATCTTCTTTTTGATTCTTTTCATCCGTCTCTTCAATTTCATAGCCTTCTCTCTCATGATGCTCTTTTTCTATTACTTCTTTATCAATAGCAATGACATAGACGATACCATGATGATTAATATCTAAGTAATCCCAACAGCCAGTAAGAAAGAGCAAGAGAGAGAAAATGACAAAGACAAAGGTACTTTTTTGCTTCATCATACTATTTCTTCCTCTCTTTTAATTTTAAGATGATTAGAAGTACAGCAGGAACCAATAAAGCTATATCTATTGTCCATATAGGAACTCCCTTTAGCCAAAAGATATCAGCAATGCTTATAGGAATATTACTAATTAGGAAGAATGCTGGAATCAATAAAATAGAAAAAACAGTATGCTCTCTAAACTTGAAGATTGTTGTAAAGCCAATAACAGAGAGAAAATAAGTAATGACAGAAAAAATGAAGAAAATAGGAATAACGATCATCAGTAAGAAAAAAACAATTCGCTCTATAAATGAGATAGAAACAGTGAATCGCTGAAATAAAGAAATTGAAGGAAAATATAAATCTGTAACTTCATAGCGAAAGGTTAGCATTGTTAATAAAATTAAGAAAAAAATAATGATTCCAGTTCCTATTACAGTGAAGAATATTGGTTTTCCTATTTTTTTCTTGCGATTTAGGAAAGGGTATAGCATTGTGATACAGCCTAAACCAGCATATAGTGGAACGGCTTTGTATATATTTTTAACTATGGGAAGCAACCCATTATTCGCAATCGGTAGAATATTGGTGTAATCAGCTTTTAAGAAAATAAGGAAAAGAAGCAAGGTAAATAGAAGGGTTAATATTGGAATCATCAACTCAGCCAAGCGAGCGATCCCATTTAATCCAAACCAAACAGCATAAAGAAGCACAACAGCTTGAATAATGATTACTATCTCTTTAGGAGTTTTAGGTAATAGAAAAACTTTAATAATTTCTAAAAAAATTTGAAATATAAAGAGTGAGAGAAAAAAATAGATGGAGGAAAGAAAAAAGGCAATAGGATAGCCAAGCCATTTCCCTACTATTTTTGGAGTATAGGCGATAATATTTTCATCCGGAAATTGTTCCGCTAGCTTTATATGTGTAACAATAAAAAATGGTACAATTATTATAGCAAATAATACGGGAATCCATGTATCAATCGCTATATCCTTTGCTATTTCAAGAATATCTAAAAAGCCGATGGTGGTAATTGTGGTAGAGATTAATAGTACTAATTGTGTAACTGAAATATGGTCACGTGGATGGATTATTGTCATCTGACTCTGTCCCTTCCTTCATAATGTTATCTGATTTATGCTTGAGAATATTTTTTTGTGTCGATCGATTTAATTGTTTGGCATGTATATACTGTGGACGCATTTGACGAAGCTTTAGTGGACCAACAAGAAAGTTATCTCGCCAATCCCCAATAGTTAATGGAGTAAATGGGGATAGATAAGGAACATTAAAGCTCTTTAAATTAACTAAGTGAATAAAAATAAAGATAATACTCATTAGCCATCCATATAATCCGAATAATGCTGAAGCAATCGTTACGGGATAGCGAGATAAACGTATTGCAATCCCAAAGGAATAAGATGGAATGGTGAATGAAAAAATAGCGGTTAATGCTACAAC
Source organism: Tepidibacillus decaturensis (assembly GCA_016841555.1). Lineage (GTDB taxonomy): Bacteria > Bacillota > Bacilli > Tepidibacillales > Tepidibacillaceae > JAENYW01. The sequence continues at coordinate 11,047 of JAENYW010000034.1, read as the reverse complement.
GACAACGGTTAATGGACTGACAATTCCCGCAGTGATAGCAGCATCTCCTAACACCAATCCTCCTACGACACTAACAGCTTGACCAATCGGTTTAGGTAAGCGGACTCCTGCCTCTCTTAATAGCTCTAGTGTTATTTCCATCATCAATAATTCTACAATAACAGGAAAAGGAACTCCTGAACGCCCTGCAGAGGTAGAGATTATGAAATCGGTAGGAAGCAGCTCAGGATTAACGGCTGTTAGACAGATATATAAGCCAGGTCCTGCAATCACCACAAAAGCGGCAATAAATCTTATCATCCGAATAAAGGAGCCAAAGAACCACCGCTCATAATAGTCATCGGAGGTCATTTGAAAACGGCTGTAAGTGGCTGGCATTACAAGAACATAGGGAGAGTTGTCGGATAGGACCACAACCTTTCCGTCTAATAATTCTGTTGTAACCATATCAGGACGTTCTGTTCCGATTATTTGTGGGAAGATACTATAGGTATTGTCTTCTATTAACTGCTCTATTTCTGTCGTTCCGTTAATACGATCTATTTCAATTTGCTGTAATCTTTGTTTTACCTCCTGAACTATTTCTGAATTAGTTAATCCCTCAATATATCCCACAACTACCTCTGTCTGTGAACGTAGTCCAATATACATTTGTTCGAAACGTAAGAAAGGGTCACGAATTTTGCGACGAATTAAGGCAGTATTGGTACGTAATGTTTCCGTAAAACCTTCATGGGGACCACGCACAGTAGATTCACTAATTGGTTCTTCAATTCCCCGTGCTTCCCATGCCTTTGTACTGATGATTAGCGCTTGGTCTGTTTCATTGATAAATAATATGGTATTCCCAGATAGAAGCCCTAAAATAACATCCTTCCATTTATTTGAATTTTCAATACCTGTCATAGATATTAGCTGATATTGAAATACTTCTTCTATTTCCTCCTTTTTTTCCTCAAAATCAGTAAAGGTACGGAAATCATTCATTAACGGTCTTAATATTTGCTCATTAACTAATGTTCTTTCAATAAGTCCATCTATATACATAATCGTTGCTGGCGTATTTTTATAAGCGCTAATAAAAGGGTGAATGACAATATCGTTACTGGTGCCAAGGAGCTCTCTAACAAACTGAATATTTTGCTGTAGCTGCTTTTCCGTAAAGATTCCATCGAGCTCATCCATAGCATTTAATTCACGTTCCATCACTTTTTTTTGAAAAAGCTCTCTTTTTCTCGTTCCACTTGACCATTTTTTGAATAAGGATCTAAACATCGATATGCTCCTTTCCAGCATACGAAATAGGTAGCTTTATTAGCTTTTGAAGGAAGAATAAAAAATATTCCTAGGAACGACATAATCAATCTTTAAAATAGATGAATATTTTAGAAATGCATCTAATTCTATGTTTCATTTAAAAGTATAATCTGATAAAATTATTTTGAATGTCGTATAACGTCAAAACTTGTTATTTACGCAGTTTATTTGTCGAACAATTCAACTAGGGGTGAAGAAATGAAAAAAGAGAACAAAAGAATAAAAGAGGAATCAAAGAAAAAAACAAAGAAAAAAACAAAGAGTTTTTTTAGACGCAAGGTACTTCTTAAAATAATGATTATCTTATTGATTATTATTATTTTACCCATTACCATGCTGGGATATTTTTCTTATCAGAAATCATATAGTATCGTACATAATAAATTAAAATTAACTGCAGAACAAAATGTAATGGAAGTCAATCGTGGCTTAAATGAATTTTTGGATGGTTTAGAACATTCAATATCTGTATTGGCCTACAATTCTTCATTTGTTAATTTGGTTAATACAAGGGAAGAGCTTGAAGTAGCTTCTATGGATGATCTAGTTGAGGAGAAGCAAATAGATTATCATGCTATGTATGAACTACAGGTAGAGGAGTTACTTGCTAATAATGTAAAAGCCAATCCAAATATTATGTATACATATTTTGCATCCAGTGATGAAGAAGGGTTCTATATTTCACCACAGGTGGCATTATCTGAAGGATTTGATGCGAAGGAAAGCATATGGTATCAAACAGCAGTAAAGCAACAGGATAAGGTAATTTGGACAGAGCCCTATCAGGATGATGTTTCAGGAGATATGATTATATCTGTAGCAAAAGCAGTAATAAGTAATGGAGAGATTGTTGGCGTTGTAGGACTAAATGTAAATTTGAAAGACTTAACGCAAAAATTATCTAATATTAAATTAGGAAGAACCGGATACATTGCGATTAGTGATAAAAATGGACTATTAGTAACGCATCCAGATCCAACTATGATTGGGGAGGATATCACAGAATATAGATTTTGGGAAATAGCGAAAGCCAATGAAAGGGGATTCTCACCCTATGAATTTAAAGGGAAAAATAAGTTTTTAGCCTTTGAAACAAATAATCGAACTAAATGGAAAATTTTAGGCACGATGGAGCGGATGGAGCTTCTTGAGGATACAAATGAAATTAAAGAGTATACGATATGGATTAGCATTGGGTCAGCAATTTTCAGCATTATTGTTTCCTTCTTTATAGCGATTTGGATTGATCGTCCGTTACATCAATTTAAAGAGGCATTTATTAAGCTATCTATGGGAGATTTAACAGTACAGACAAAGGTGAACTCAAAGGATGAATTTGGAGAAGTTAGTAACCATTTCAATATGATGGTCGATAGTATTAGAGCATTGCTTCAAGAGGTGATAAGAAGTACAAGGGATGTAGAAGCCTCTAACCAAGAATTAGCAATAGCAATGCAAGAAATAACAGGACAAGCTCAACATATTCATTCGAATACTCAGGAAATAGCTGCGGGAATGGAAGAAGCAAGTGCATCATCAGAGGAAATTAGTGCTTCAGGAGAAGAAGTAGATAAATCTATTACTCGATTAGCTGCTCACGCTAATGAGGGAAATAACGCAGCAAAGGAAATAGAAGCTAGAGCAAATGAAATAAAAGATAATGCTATTCAATCAACAACGCTTGCTAAAACAATGTATATAGAAAAACAAGAGAGAATAGTTAAAGCGATAGAAGATGGAAAAGTAGTTATTGAGATTAAGAAAATGGCAGAAGCAATAGCTGATATAGCAGGTCAAACCAATCTATTAGCACTAAATGCTGCTATTGAGGCATCACGGGCCGGGGAACATGGGAAAGGCTTCGCTGTGGTAGCAGACGAAATACGAAAGCTTGCAGAGCAATCTACATCTGCTGTTTCAGAAATTCAAAAGATTGTTAAACAGGTGCAGGATAGCTTTGAGAATCTATCTAATCATGCTAATGATATTCTTAATTTTATTGATGAAAAAGTAACAAAGGATTACGAAATGCTTGAGGATATAGGGGTTCGTTATCTAAAGGATGCAGATTTTATTGGGGATTTATTTGAAGGATTTGCAGCGAGTACAGAGCAAATCACCATATCGATTGAGCAAATTAATCAAGCCATTGGTTTAGTCGCTTCTTCTGCGGAGCACTCAGCAGCTAATTCACAAGAAATATCAGGTAGTACATCAGATGTAGTAGAAGCAATAGAGGCTATAAATAGTATCGCAAATAGTCAGAAGGAGCTTTCTCAACAGCTAAATAGTCTAGTACAGAAGTTTAAACTCTCTTAGTAAACTTAAATAGTAATATATGGTAAATAATAAGCTATCTGAAATAGGTAGCTTTTTTTTATATGAGATTTTATAAAAAATTTTATAAAAAAAGCTAATAACGAAAGTCTTTCTCCATCTAAGGTTGGATATAAAAACCATCATGAGTCCGTTTTTTTAATCTTCTTTTTTGTTTATCATAATTAACAAAAGAAGGAAAGGGGCTGTTAAAATGATGCTTCGTTTTTGGGATTTTACTATGAGCATAGAAAAGGTAGAGGATAAACTGTTTCAGATGAAAGTGGATTTACTGTATAAGATAGAATCATCCTTTGTTTCATAAGCAGCTAGCATTCTCTCTCTAAAGTGTGAGGGAGTATGAAAAAATAATAAGGATAATTAGGAAATGAGAAAAGATGAAAATAATGTTAAAATACAAGCAAAGATAGATTTATGGTGAATGAGGGATGAAAAAATGAGTCGTTATATTGTTGGAATAGCTATTCTTTTAGTAGGTGTATATTTTCTGTTACAAAACCTTGGCTTTCAGCTTGGATTAGGAGAAATAATTAATACTTACTGGCCAATTGTACTGATTGCTTTGGGACTAAAGTGGTCGTTAGAAGGGTTTGCTAGATTTTTTTCGGGAATGAGAAAGAGAGAATGGATTACAGGAAGACTTCTTTTTGGTCTTATCATACTTGCTTCTGGAATTGTACTACAGGGTAATTATTTGAAATGGTTTGAAATGGGCTTAGAAGATTTATGGAATTGGATTTGGCCAATATTAATCATTTATTACGGAATAAGTATGCTATTTGAAGGAAATTGGAGAAGGAATAGAAATCATAGATACAACAAAAAAATAACGATTAGAACTGGAAAAGAAATGAAAAATGAGATGAAGGATCTTCATCGTAAAAGACAATTAATTGGAGAGGTAAGCTTTGGCGATCATACCTCTTGGAATCTAGAAGATATTCATTTATGGCATGGAATAGGTGATGTTTACGTCAACCTCACTACAGCGATTTTATCTGAAAGAGAAGCGTTTATAGATTTAACAGGATTAATAGGAGATATCACGGTATTGGTTCCACGGGATTTACCTATTAAGGTGAATGTAGATGTTAGAATAGGGGATGTTCAGGTATTTAATCACAAGCAATCAGGAACTAGCCGATTTATTTCCTATACAAGCGAGCAGTATGATCAGCTGACAAAAAAGGTGAATCTGATGATTTCTCTTTCTATTGGCGATGTAAAGGTAAAATGGGTGGATTAGGATGAAGCAGGTGACCTTACCAAGGCTGGTTAGTATCCAGTGGACTATTTTAGGAAATCAGCTTAAAGCAACAATCGCCACAGTTATTACAATTACTGCTAGTCTTTTTTTACTTAGCTTTATCATTACCCATGCTTCACCATGGCAGAAGGAGATTGAAGCTATATTGCATATATCCTTTTATTCCACCTCCTATTATATCTTGTTAGGAATGATCATGGTGATTGGTTTCATTGCTTCGATACTTAATAGTTTTTTTATTGCTTTTCCATTAGGAAGGAAGCTGAAGAAAAATCTGTTGTCCATTATTGAAGGGGCAGAAATATTTTCTCGAGGAAAACTAGATTATCGGATTGATATAGAGGGAGTAGATGAAATTGCGCGAGTGGGTATTCAATTTAATGATATGGCAGACAGAGTAGAAAAGCAGGTTACTTCTTTGCAACGTTTAATTGATGAAAATGCACGGCTTATGAATCAAACCAAGCATGCCACCGCGATAGAGGAACGAAGAAAAATTGCTAGAGACTTACATGATGCTGTTAGCCAGCAATTATTTGCTATATCGATGACTCTGGCTGCTCTACCCCGATTAATGGAGAAAGATACGGAAAAAGCGAAAACACAATTTAAGCAAGTTTCTTTGATGGTTACTAATGCACAGCAGGAGCTGAGAGCTTTAATTATGCATCTTCGTCCTGTAACCTTAGAAGGACAGTCTCTTCGTGAAGGAATTATCCATTTATTAGAGGAGCTACAGCAAAAGCATCCTCAAATTACATGGGAATGGAATATAGATCAGGAGCTACATGTAACGCAAGGAGTAGAGGATCATCTTTTCCGTGTTGTTCAGGAAGCGGTATCCAATATGATGAGACATTCGAAGGCAACCAATTTTCGTTTGAAAATGCTGTTAGTTCAGGAACGTATTTTATTATCAATGGAGGATAATGGAATTGGGTTTGATGATAATGATAAGAAAAAAACCTCTTATGGCATTCATACAATGAAGGAAAGAGTAGAGGATGTTGGAGGTAGATTCGATTTGATTACCTATCCTGAAAAGGGAACACGAATCGAAATTAGAATCCCTATTCAAGTTGGGAAGGAAGAGAAGGGTAATGGAGAAGAAAATTAAAGTGGTAATAGTTGATGATCACGACATGGTTAGGATGGGGTTAATAACCTATCTTCATACAGAGTTAGATATAGAGGTTGTAGGGGAAGGGAAAAATGGTGTAGAGGGCATTCAATTGGTAACGGAAAGAAAGCCAGATGTTGTACTGATGGACTTAGTGATGAATGAAATGGATGGTATTGCTGCTACAAAGGAAATAAAGATAAAACATCCTGAAGTAAAGGTGATTATTTTAACTAGCTTTATCGATAAGGAAAAGGTATTTCCCGTCATTGAGGCAGGGGCTTTTAGTTATTTACTAAAAACGGCGAGTGCGGATGAAATAGTAAATGCGATTCGTCAAGCAGTAGCAGGGAATCAAGTGATAGAAGGAAAAATAGCAGGATTAATGATGAATAGAATGCAAGAGGAAGTAAAAAAGCATGAAAAGCTTACTTCTAGAGAGTTTGAAGTTCTTCAATTAATTGGTAGGGGAATGAATAACAAGGAGATAGGGGAAGCATTGTTTATTGGTATCAAAACAGTCAAAACACATGTGAGCAATATATTAGCAAAATTAGAGGTAGCGGATAGGACTCAAGCAGCTATTTATGCCACAAAGCAGGGGTTGGATGTATAGCTAGCTTTAACACAAAATAGAAGGAACCGTGAGCTAAGATTTAGCACTTGGTTCCTTCTTTTGTCTAAACAATCTTTTTCGGGTTTAGACCCCCACTTCTATAAGCGGGAAATAAATCAGCATTCCTGTAGAGTGTTAATTTTCGACGTTGTAAAAAATGGAGCGCCTCCCTATCTGATTCCCCAATGTTCAGCTAGCTGAACGAGTTCACTTAGTTAGTCCAAATGTTGATTATCTATAAAGGAATCCCTTACTCGTTTCCAAAAAGGAAACGGTCGGTATCTTGCAAAACGAATTTTATCTTCTGCTACTTTGCATTGGATCGATTGAATATTATTTATCTGTCTATGTAAATGATCGATTGTGACACCAACCTCACCTTTATTTTGGGGAAATAGGTCAATATGGTGATGCTTAGGTAATAAAAGTGGAGCACCAACCGTTCGATAAACTCTGTTATTAATGGATGCCATTTCGCTAATTTGAATAGATTCTAGCTTAGGATGAATCACTGCACCACCCAAGCTCTTATTGTATCCAGTACTTCCTGAAGGAGTGGATATACATAGTCCATCTCCGCGAAACATTTCGAAATCGTCATTATTAATCTTAACTTTCATTACTAACGTTTTTTCAATGTTTTTCACAGTAAATTCATTTAAAGCGAGAAATGCTAAGTTTTCACTGTCAGCGGTAATCTTTATTTCGAGCAACGGATATTCTGTTGTTTTAAAAGGTTCTGTAGACATTAAATGAACGAGTTCCTCTAGCTCATTTGGATGCCAATCTGCATAAAATCCTAAGTGTCCAGTATGTATCCCTAAAAATGCAACTTGATCCAAACGATGCTGATTAGCATGAAAGGCTTCTAAGAGTGTCCCATCGCCACCAATAGAAATAACTAAATCCGGAGAGGCTTCATCCTTTATTAATCCGTGTTGTTGAGTTAGCTGGTAGAACTGCTTTGTAATCTGGACGGATACATCATCATCACGATGGATAAGGGTATATTTCATAAAAAAACCTCCAAATTAAATTTACTCTTATATTATACAAGATTTAGTAAACAAGAAACACCTCTAAATAATAATGGGTATGGTAAGTGATAATATTATGGTGTAAACTATTTTGTGGTAAGCAGGGCTTTATGATAGAAGGAGGTATACTTTATGTCAGCACTTTTTTCAGCGATAAAGATAAAAGAGATCACAATATCTAACCGAATCGTTATGGCCCCTATGTGTCAGTATACTGCAGCTTCTGATGGTTTAGTAACGGATTGGCATCGTATACATTATGGTGCAAGAGCAGTAGGAAAGGTAGGATTAATATTGCTTGAAGCTACAGGTGTGGAACCAAGAGGTCGAATATCTGAAAAGGATTTAGGCATATGGGATGATAATCAGTTACATGGACTTAAGCAGATTGTAGATTTTGGACATGAACAGGGAAGTGTAATGGGTATTCAGCTTGCTCATGCAGGAAGAAAATCGGATGTAAGTGATAAAGCTAGCATTATAGGACCAAGCCCAGTCCCTTATGATAATACCTATACTATTCCTCGGGAAATGACAAAGAGGGAGATTGATGAGGTAATTCAATCCTTTGCTACCGCTGCAAAACGAGCAGATGAAGCAGGCTTTGATATTGTAGAGCTTCATGGGGCTCATGGTTATCTTATTCATAGCTTCTTGTCACCGTTATCTAATCATCGAACAGATGAATATGGAGAAACAAGGGAAAATAGACTTCGCTTGTTAAAGGAAATTATAGAGGCAGTTAGAAGGGTATGGCCAGTTAATAAACCGATCTTTTTAAGAATTTCCGCTTCTGATTTTACCGAAGGTGGAATCGATTTAGAGGAAACGATAGAAATGATGAAATACGTCAAAGAGTGGGGTATTGACGTAATTGATGTGAGCATAGGAGGATTAGTACCAATTAACGTTGATGCAAGACCTGGATATTTAGTAAAATTTGCAGAACAAATTAAACAACAGGTTGGAATTCCAACAGTAACGGCTGGTTTGATTTCAGAGCCAGAAATGGCAGAAGAGATTATCCATAATGACCGAGCAGATTTTGTTGCTCTAGGTAGAGAGCTGCTTCGTAATCCACAATGGCCATTACATGCAGCCGAAAGACTTGGTTATGATATCGATTGGGCGAAGCAATATCTAAGAGCAAAGCATAAGCTACCTTATTCGAGGTAGTAAGTAAAAGAGTTGTACATTGTGCTAACTTATACAATATACAACTCTTTGCCTTTTTATATTTGATAGATTAGTATTCTAAAATAGCCATAAAGGATTTTGCACTAATGATTTTCGAATGCAGAGAATACCTATTGGACCCACTGGTGCTATGATAGCAAAGCCAATAATGATTCCTTTCATAAAATAATGAATGTCCCTTTATTTTTCTCCTATCTTAAAAAGTTTTAAAACATATCATTTTCCTTGATTTTTTAGTAGATTTAATTGGATATCAGCAATGATTTTATCTATAGCTGTATTATATTTCGTATGTTTCATTAGGCTAAAAATATATTTTGCTGTCTCCATATTATATATTGCATGGATATAGTTTCCTAATTTTTCATATGTTCTACCTTTCTGAAAGAAAAGTTCGGGAAGGAGATAAAGGGTTTCGTTATCTATACATAATTCAATTCCCTGATTAGAGTAATTCAAGGCTTGGTTAAGATCTTTCATCTCAATGAGGGTTTTTGTTAAATTATATAAAACTCTGATTTTGATATTATAGTCGCTTAGATGTGGTAAAAAATTAAGATGGTCTAAACATTTTTGATAGACTACGGGAGTATATGATAAAGTTAGAGTAACTTCATTTATTTATTATAATGGGGTATTAAATGGTTCCATCGAAATAACAAATAAATACAATTCCAGTAGTGTTTATCATTCTGGATCTCGAACTGGCAATGTAGGTCCTAAAGGTAAATGGGAAATTTTATCGGATCACGAAGTTTTTGATGAGGGTATTTTAGAGGATTATACTGGTACTAGAGATTCAGTATACTATGATCCGGCAATGTAATTTATCTAAATGATAGGAGGAATGAATCTATGAATAAAAAAATTATGGTTATTTTATTTGTTGTGGTGTTTATTTTTAGTACAATTCATATCGCCTTTGCTGATCAATTAAATTTGTTTTCTTTTAAATCACCTTCTAATCAAGGGGAATTGAAGATAAAAGAAAAAATTGATGGTGACTTATTCAAATTTAAAAGCGCAGTCAATGAGGACATTTTAAAAGATTTCAGCATCAACTTAATTAATTTTAAGGAAATATCACATGAAGAGATAATAGGGAATCAAGAATATAAATCGCTTCAAAGTGTTTTCTTCAGTATTCTAAAAGGTCAAAAAGAGGGTGATATATTACCTACGGTTTATCTTAGTGGAGAAGAAGGATATATTTTAGAGAAAAAAGCGAATGGTAAAAATTTTATTTATCACATTCAAAATCAGAATGGTTGGGAAATTGTTAAAACAGACAAATCACTAGGAAAAATCATAAGATTTGAAGATGTTAATTCTCCTCAAAAAACAAAATAAACATTATTTTTGAAAAATAGAACATGCAAATCAAAATCCACCCTTTATCTCATAGGGTGGACTTTTATATGAGATTTTTCCTTATTTTACTGTCACCATTTCTTCTCTTAATATCTGTGCAATACGTTTTATCCCCTCAACGATATTGGCATCACTTGCGTTGGAGTAATTTAGTCTAAATGTATTTTCGTTTCCTCCATTTGGGAAAAAGGCGCCGCCTGGTACAAAGGCTACATTATTCTCTACACATTTAAGTAGAATATCCTTTGCGTTAAGATGGGATGGTAGCTCAACCCAAAGAAATAAACCACCTTCTGGGGTTGTATGTGTAATATTCTCTGGGAATTCGGCTTTAATGGTCTCAATCATCAGGTCTCTTCGATGCTTGTATACCTTTCGAATCTTCTTTACGTGGCTTTCCAAATCATACATTTTGAAATAATTAGTAATAGCAATTTGGGAGATAGTATTGGTATGCAAATCGGTATTTTGTTTAAATAGGATGATTTTCTGATTGATTTCCTGATTCGCATTAATCCAACCTATTCTTAAGCCGGGTGCAAGTGTCTTTGAAAAGGTACTTAAATAAATAACTCGGCCCTCTGTATCAAAGGATTTGATAGGAGGTAGCTTTTCTCCTTCAAATCGAAGCTCACCGTAAGGATTGTCTTCTACTATATACACATCAAATTTATTTGCTAGCTCCACTAATCTTTTTCGTCTGGCTAGGCTCATTGTTCTACCTGTAGGATTTTGAAATTCGGCAACGGTATAAATAAACTTCACATTGTCATTTTCCTGTAAAG
>JAENYW010000033.1 GCA_016841555.1 Tepidibacillus decaturensis | reverse complement strand
TTTATGATTTTTTTTGAAAGAATAGTTAAAATATTTGAAATTATACTTATAGTTAAAAAAATAATATTATGTATTATTACTTATTTAAAATGAATGATTATACTATACTAAACCCCTTCCTTTACATAGAAAAGTGGTTTATTGAAAAAGAAAGGGGATTTCATTTGAAAAAAAAATTTTTTTACGTGTAATATTCAATAATTGCATTTGGAAAGTGTTCCCTAATTTCTCTATACATGAATCCTTTCAAAGAATCATAAATATCATCGGGATAAATGTATTTAAATTTACCATATCTACCCCATTTTAATTTTCTCTTTTCCTCATCCATTTCCAGCTTTGTATTTGGATATCTTTCTAAAATAACCTTTTTAGCTGCCTTTGTAAAGCGATGTGTAATGAGTTCAAAAAACAACTCCTTCTGTGCTTTTATAGGTAATTGTTCCTTTAATTGTTTAAATAAATTTCGGTACCCATCCTCCCACCCTTCAAAAAACATTATAGGGGCAATAATAAACCCTAATGGATATCCAGCTTTTGCTACTTTCCCCGCAGCCTGTATCCTATCTGAAAAGGAGGAGGTTCCCGGTTCAAAGCTCTTGATGACATAATCGGCATTGATACTAAAACGAAAATACGTATGGGCATTATGTTCAATATCTAACAGAGGCTCAACATTAGCATATTTAGTAACAAATCTTAATCTTCCATAAGGCTGCTTCGCCATAAATTCGATACTTTGTCTTAGAGCGCCATGAATATGTTCTATTCCAACAGGATCAGATGTACAGGCTGCTTCAAAACGAGTGATATTAGGCTCACGCTCTTTAATATATTGCTCTGTTTGTGACAAAATCTCTTCTACATTTACATAGATTCGTATATAAGGCTTGCTTCCCATTGTTGTTTGCAGATAACAATAGTGACAATGCCCCATGCATCCAGTGGAAAGTGGCAATGCATATTCAGCGGAAGGCAGTGAGGGATCAAACTTTAACGTTTTTCTTACTCCAACCACTAAAGTTCGTTTTGCATATCTGTATTTTTCTATATCTGTATTCCCGGGAATGCCCCTTACTTGATTATGTGATGTTGTCATTTGAATCGGAACTTGTAGCTCCTTAAAACGTTTATATAACTTTTCTCCTAACGAATAATCTAATGCCCTTGGTTCAAAAAAAACAAAATCAGGTTCAAAAGGCTTCATTGATTTCTCTGTTTCAGCCTTTAATTGCAAGGTCGTAGTATTCATGTCATCACACCAATCCTTTTTCTTATATTTTGAACCAAGAAGCTATGCTCTATCCACCAAAAAAGAAATCCAATACATTCATGTTTGCATTTGTACGATAAAGCTCAGAATAGCCACACTTTTTACATGAAACAACCTTGAAATGATTTTTTTGTACATCAAAAAACTTAGATAAGCCAGTACCTGTTGCCGCTATTTCATAAACTTCAGCCTCATGATAGCCACATTTAATACAGCCTTTTGTATTTTTGTTACTGGACATGTAACTGCCTCCTTTTTTTTACTAACTATTATTCTTTTTTTTACCTTCATTTCCTTTTCAAAGGCTGTTATTCTTTTATTTTTTTACAATAATTTCTACATAATAAAGAAGCCCTTCAATGATAAAATGGAATTGAAACGATACCGACATAGACTGGAGGGGATTACTTGCATTTTTTTCGGAATATTACTATTATCTTTGTATTATTCACTTTTATTCTTCTTATTTCGACGAGTCAAAGAGACGCATTTATTTTGTTTGAACGAAAAGAAGAGAATGAGTATAAGGCAATCACCTATAATATTCATAGAGGCACAAGCAAATATGGTATCCCTTCCTTCAATCAGATAGCTACACTTTTAAAAAAAGAGAATCCTGATTTTATCGCCTTGCAAGAAGTCGATCGTTATCATATTCGTTCTGGTTTTTATGATCAAATTAAATGGGTAGCAAGCCAATTAAATATGTACTACGTTTATGGGAAAAACATGAATTATGGTATCATCGAATACGGAAATGCGATTCTATCAAAATATCCAATCATCGATTGGGGGAAAATAGAGCTTGCCTATGAAACAGAACCAAGAAGTCTATTATGGGCTAAAGTAAATACAGAGCATGGTAATGTAATTATTACTTCTGTTCATTTAGGCTTAGATACAAAAAAGAGAGCAGAGCACTTTACAAAGATAGAAGCATTTCTAAAGGATTTTGAAGAGCCTCTTTTATTAATGGGGGACTTTAATGTCTTGCCAAATAATCAAACATTCCTACAATTTCGAACAAATATGACTGGCTGTTTTCTTTATGAAAATATTCCAACTTACATTCGTGATCATCAACCAATACAAATAGACTATATTATTAGTCGTGATATTAAAGAAATAGACATGTATTCTATTCCATCTAACGCTTCAGATCATTATCCTTTAATTTTAAAATTTTTCATCCTTCCTGATGCAATAAAAAAAGAATCCACTATTCGTATTATATAGAATAAAAGTAGAACAATATGTTCTATCTTTTATTCTATAAGAACATTTAGCTAGGCAAACACATATATTAAATTAGAAAATTCCCCCTATCGATTATTCAATTTAGATTTCCAACCTATCACTTAATATATAGGAAGTACGTAAGTATACAAATCACATACAATAAAGCGTGAGTAATTTACTAATTCAGAGGGTGTGTATAATGCCGTCAATCGTAGGAAATATAAAAATTAATTCAATTGGAAGCAGTGCAGTATTTAATGTTGGAGATAGTTTATACATTTCTCCTAAAACAACATCGAAAACCTTCGCAGGTTCTGGTTCCTTTTCTACAGGCGACTTTCAATTCTCAACCCAAGGGATAAACGCCACGAATACACTAGATCCTCATGTATCTGATTCTAACATTACAAGTACTTAAGATGGAGGCATTCGCGCATGAAAAATATATTGAACCAAACAGATACAAATGCACATTTTTGTCCATAAAAAATGTCGTAAGGGGTGTGTATATAATGCCATCAATGGTAGGGAATATCAAGATTGATTCAATAGGAAGCAGCGGAGTTTTTAATCTTGGAGACAGCTTATACATTTCTCCTAAAGCTACATCAAGAACCGCTACAGGTTCTGGTTCTGCTAGTACTGGCGACTTTCAATTTTCAACTCAAGGGATAAACGCTACTAATACATTAACTCCTCATGTAGCCGATTCTAACGTTACAAGCACTTAAGAGGGGGGCATTCGCACATGAATATTACCATTCATCAAACCATTATGATTCAAAATATTCGTATAGGAAGTATCGCTAATTCATCGGTCTTTCAAATCGGTAGTGCTGGATCAATTAAATCACTTGCCAATTTGTATAATACTGGAGGATTCAGAGGACCTGCTCCATATCCTGGGGAACTAGAGCCTCCTCTTGTTCCATTAGCACTTCCTACTGTTCTAGAAGAAAAGGAGAAATATTATAAATGAGAATATCAATGGTAAAGCACATAAAAGTTATTTCACTAAGAACCGATGCTATCATCCATATAGGAGACGTCGCTTATATTCATCCAAGTACTAACGTATTAGCTGTTCAACGAGAAATTCCTATTTTTTATGAGAATGAAGGAGATTTGACAAAATTCTCTCTTTTCTCACAGCCTATCCCCCAGCCTTCTATGAAAGATACTGTTCCAATGAATGTGATTAATATATCTCCTTTTATTAAAGTAAAAAGAATTAAAATTCAAGGTGTTGCAGCCTCAGCTATTTTTCAGGTAGGTTCAAGAAAATGGGTAAGTAGCGAAGCGAGGGTAAAGCACATCCGACAATTATTGCGTGGTAAGCGTCCATGATAAAAGAGGTGAAAAGAAATGAATGAAGTGAACTCTAATATGTTTCATTATATAAAGCATCTTCATACGTTTGTAGAATCTCAAAGCAAGAAAATAGATAAGCTAGAAAAAGATATGAAGCATTTACAAGCCGAAATAACTGCTATAAAAAAAGAGAAAACCATCCATATCGATAAAATAGAATATAAATTTGATCAACTAAAGGTGGAAACATTGGCAGGTACTTTAAATATTGGTATCACACCAAATGGAACTGGCTCTATCGAGGAATACGCGGTAAATGGAACGTTGAAAGAGGATGTCACCTTTCCACAAGAAGAAAAGCATAAAGCACTTTTTCATACCATTAAAGGAGAAATAGATACTTACTTACAGCATGGGGTAAAGGAAAAAATCCATGAATCAGAAGAAAAATATCAAGTTCCACTAGACAATACCTATCAACAATTAATTATTCAGGATGTTAAAAAACAGCTAAATCAACAAATACAGCTTTATATCAATAAATTAGACCAGAAGGTGGATGATCATAATATGGATTCAATAAAATCCACAATTATTCAATATCTAACAAATGATATTCATAACGCAATTGATAGCTTTATTCAACAATTACCGAAAAGAGGAGAATGAGATTATGGAGTTTACAGTCATAAATCATGAGCTCTCTGTAGGAACAATCAGAATTATTGGTGTATCAACATCATCCTTGTTTTTAATTGGAGATTCTCAAGTAATTACGTTATCGTCTATTTTCGATACCCCACCTGAATCACTGATTATCGGACCGTTAGTTCCTCTATCTCCTGAACAGTAAAGATTACTTAGTTCAATATCCTCTTACTTATACATAAGATAGGATATGTTTTCCATTAAAAGCTGTTCTATTTCTTCCTTAGATAGTGGCTTATTAAAGTAATAGCCCTGACCATAGGTACACTTGATTTTTTTCAGCGTAGAAAGCTGGTGTTCATTTTCAATTCCTTCTGCAACTACATCTAATTCCAAGTTTCGTCCCATATCTATAATTGTTTTTACTATGGCTAAAGCTTGTACATTATTCATTAAGTCATAAATAAACGATTGATCAATTTTTAAATTATCAATCGGTAAATTTCTTAATAGGCTTAAAGAGGAATAGCCTGTTCCAAAATCATCAATAGATAAATATAACCCTATTCGCTTCAACTGTTTTAATAATACAGTTGATTCTTTTATGTTCTGCATGACACTTTCCGTGATTTCTAAATCTACATATTGAGGATCTAACTGACTATCCTCCAAGGCTTGGATGATCGTATCCACAAAATGAGAATCCTGAAATTGACGAACTGATATATTGATTGCGATTCGTAAATGAGGATAACCTTTTTTCTGCCATTCTTTATTTTGGTTAATCGCAGTTTTAAAAATCCATTTTCCAATTGGAACAATAAGTCCTGTCTCTTCAGCAATAGGAATAAAGGATGCAGGTGAAATCAACCCAAGTCTAGGATGCTGCCATCGAATTAAAGCCTCGACCCCAATAATTTTACCTGAAGATAAATCAATCTGTGGTTGATAGGTCAAATAAAACTCATCATTATCTAATGCTTTTCTTAAATCATTTTCTAGATTCATCTTTTCTAAAAACGTATTATTTAGATTAGAAGTATACCATTTAAAAATATTTCTTCCTTTTTCCTTTGCAAAATACATCGCAGCATCAGCATTTTTGATCAATGTTTCCTTATCTGCTCCATCCTCAGGATATGAACTTATTCCTATACTAGGTGTAATAAAGACTTCTCGATTATTGATGTTAAATGACTCATTAAATTCTCCTAGTATTCGTATAGCAACTTGAGATACTTCTTCCTGTTTCATACTTTCTATGATGATAATAAACTCATCTCCACCATAACGAAAAATGCGTTCCTCTTTTTTTATTATACTATGTAATCGTTCAGCCACCTGCTGTAATAATAAATCTCCAAAGCCGTGTCCAAAGGTATCATTAATCATCTTAAAACGATCTAAATCAATAAACATAATGGAGAAACCACGATGACTATCTTTAGGAAGCTCTAGTGCCTCAAGCAAACACTTATCTAAATTATATCGATTTGGGAGATTTGTTAAAGCATCGTAATAAGCCATATGATTAATTTTATTCTCTGATTTTTTCCTGTCTGTAATATCGTTTAGAACACTTAAAACCACATTTTGCTCAGAATATGTCATTACAAATGCAGATACCTCCGCATAAATTACTTCACCATTGATTTTAATTAACATTTGTTCTGTCAATCCAATATCCTTTCCTTCTAATACTTCCTTTAATCGATGCTTCGTCCTTTCATGGTAGTCAATATGAATAAAATCATAGATAGACTTTCCAAGAAGCTCTTCATTGCTTGATGCACCAAGAGATTTAACAGTAAAAGGATTTACATAAATAATTTTATCTAATTGATGAACAATAATAGCTAATGGAGATAGCTCAACTAAATTACGATACCTATCTTCACTTTCTTTTAGCTTATTTTCCGTCTTTAGTCTTCTATCCACTTCGTTATTCGCTTTATCATAACGACTACCTAACCAAACAATAAACAGCCCAAATAAAGCAATAATAAGAAGATTATATGCTATCGTTTTTTGATTAGGATAATAAAAATGGAAAAAGAAAAGAGCAAATCCTATAATAATTCCCCATACTCTACCAAAATAAAACATACATTAAGCTCCTTACCAAATAAATAAATCTTGCTAAATCTATTTCATTCATTGTATATCATCTACCTAAATTTTTGAATGCTTTCTTTCTTTATTTTTTATCTCTACTAATAAAAACTCACAAAATATATTGTGACTGTAACGTTTATAGATAGTTGTTAAAGTCTTCCATTACGTTTGTTTTCAGACATAAAAAAGCCTCCTTAACTTATCTGGATTTGAACAAAATAGGTCAAGGAGAGTGCACACGGTCTATTGGCAAATCAAAAACTTTATCCTCTAATAGTTTGTAATCTATGTATAAAAAAGAAATTCGTCTTTTTCGCGAATTTCTTCCAATCTGACTTCTCACTTCTGACATCTATATTGGCGGGAGTGCATGGGAATCGAACCCACCAGGGACGGCACGCGCCCCTCACACGGTTTTGAAGACCGGGGAAGACACCAGCACTTCATCCACTCCCATAACGCAACTTTTATAGTAACATGATTTTAGATCGAATTCAACCATATCATTCATCTAGGCATTCACCTATTTATCATTTTTTTGTGTCATTTTTAGGTGTTTCCCCATACATTGATGGTGTAGTTAGGTAAATAACCACAAGGAGGATTTTTTCTATATGGATAATATTAGCTTAACGTATGGGGATAAGGAAAATCACGAAAAAAATCAAACACAAGTAAATCCCGCTGAAATAAAACAAAGACCTATGTTTCCACCTCCTGGACCTGGACCTATGCCACCGCATAGACCTCCTGGACCTGGACCTTGGCCTCCGCCACCTCATCATGGACCCTGGCCTCCGCCTCCACCTTGGCCACCTCATCATGGACCTTGGCCTCCGCCACCACCACCTTATAGACCTTGGCCTCCACCACCGCCACCACCTTACGGACCTTGGCCTGGACCTCCTGGACCTTGGCCTAGACCTTTCAGGCCAGGAAGAAGACCAGGTAGACTATGGGATGGCTCATCATTAGAAAATGATGATTATGAAATCGATGAAACGAATGCTGACTCCGAATCTTTTGAAGATGAGGCAAATACAGATTTAATCGGATTTGGATATCCATGGTATCCTAGCTATCCATGGTATGGATATGAATTTGGACCATGGTATGGTAGACCTCATAGGCTTCCATTCCTACCATTCTTTTGGCTATAGGTGAAATTTTTGACGACTTTCTCGTCAATCTGAAGGTGAAGTAAAAACTTCACCTTTTTTGCATTCACTTCACTACCTCATTATTTTTTTGCTATAATACCATATATAGTATATTATCAGACAATCTATAGAAGGAGTTTTATCCCTATGAATAAACATTTTATTCTCGGTACAGCTGGACATATTGATCATGGAAAAACTACTTTATCAAAAGCCTTAACAGGAATAGATACAGACCGTTTATTAGAAGAAAAAAAACGTAATATTTCTATTGAATTAGGCTTTGCACCTTTCTACCTTCCAAACGGGGATCAGGTGTCACTAATAGATGTACCTGGCCATGAAAAATTTATTCGTCATATGGTTGCTGGTGTAGGCGGAATTGATTTGGTACTGTTGATCATTGCTGCCGATGAAGGCGTTATGCCTCAAACACAGGAACATTTACATATCATTGAATTGTTAGACATTCAACATGGTATTGTTGTCATTACGAAGAGGGATTTGGTGGATGAAGAATTTTATATGCTTGTGGAAGATGAGGTAAAGACATTTTTAAAGGATACTATCCTTAGTAAATCTCCTATTATTCCTGTTTCAGCTGTTACGAATGAGGGAATCAAACAGTTAAAATCAACGATTCAGCTACAATTAGGACAAATTACAGAGCGACCTCATTCAGGTTTCTTTAGAATGCCTATTGATCGTGTATTTACGTTAAAAGGAATTGGCACGGTTATTACTGGAACAGTATATTCTGGAAGTGTCTACATAGAGCAAGAATTAGAATTGATGCCTTCTAATCGAAGGGTACGAGTAAGAAGTCTCCAAATCCATTCTCAAAATGTAGAGAAAGCCTATGCGGGTCAACGAGTAGCAATAAACCTTACAGGTATAGAAGTAAACAAGTTACGGCGTGGTGATTCTATCGTTACCCCCAATCAATGGGAGTCTAGCAATCGCCTTGATGTCGAATTACATATTGTTAAGGACCTTGATTTTCCCATCCCACAAAATAGTGAGATCAAATTACTTATCGGAACAAATGAACGTTCAGGTACACTCAATCTATACGACAGGAAGGAATTATTTCCTGGGGAAACAGCATATGCACAAATTAAGCTTAATGAAGCCATTATTTCTTCAAGAAAAGATAGGTTTATCATTCGCAGGCCTTCGCCATCTACAACAATTGGTGGTGGTACAATTATAGATCCTAATGCAGAAAAGCATAAGCACCGGAAAGAGACCACTGATTATCTAAAAAAATTAAGCAAAGGAACGATAGAAGAGCTGATTATTGAACAATTAATAAAGCAGGATCAGTCATTTTTAACCTCTAGTATGTTATCTAAGCTGCTGGTTCTCCCTGAGAATGAGGTTCTAATAGCTCTTAATAGGTTAATTGAAAAAGAAAAAGTTATCCAACTGGGACAAGCTAAGGATCAGTTTTTTTCTTTAGTTATAACCCTGGATGATTATGAGCATCGATTAATTTCACACTTAAAAGAATATCATGCAACCTACACCTTACGAATTGGACAACCAAAAGCGGAATTTATAAAACAATTCTTTCCTTATTTGAAACTAAAATATGCAAAAGAGATCGTTTCCTATTGGGAAAAGAAACAATTAATACTAACAAAGGAGGAATTTATAGCAGAATACCATTTTTCTCCTACTATATCAGAAAAATGGAGAAGTAACATAGATGCATTAGAAGAAAAGCTTATAACTCAAGGATTTTCACCAGATGATTGGGACACACTTACCAATGCTGTAACCATACATGGTAAGGATAAATTAGAGGTATATAACTTCCTAATTACTCAAAGAAAAGTCTATAAATTGACAGACAAATTGGTTATTCATCATCGTAGCTTTGAGAAATTAAAACAGCTAATTTCCGATTATCTCTTGGAGGAAAAACAAATTACACTTCAGCAAGCAAAGGAACTGCTAGATGTCTCACGAAAGTATCTAGTCCCATTAATGGAATTATTGGATAATGAAAAGATTACTGTATTACGTGAAGGACACGATTACAGAATCTTAAGAGATAAATAAGTATGTATAGGCGCATGGAACCCATGCGCCTCAGACTGACGAGAAAGTCGTCAGGATGACAGCTTCCCAATTAAGATAACACTGATGATACAATCATTGATCCTAATAATCCAATCACTCCTAAACCCATTGCCCAAAAACCAATCGAATAACTCCCTTTTCGAAATCCAATATACCCTAGAATAATCCCAATAGGAGCTAATATATACGGAAGGATAAAAAATGATACGACCGATAAAATCACTCCAATTAAACCAATAGAAGAGCGACTTACACCTTCATCTGAATCATATTCCTCCCTTAAAGGGATTATTTTCCTAGGAGATACAGGGGTTATATCAGCTGCCAATTCTTCTCTTATTAACGTTCTGTACTTGTTTAATCTTTTTCGATTTCTCAAAGATATTCCTCCATTCTGGGATTCAAGTACAGCTACTTATTCGTTATCTCTGGCGATTTTTTGAATAGGAATAAGAAACAAGAACAATAACAGCCCCTAATAAACCAATGTAATAACCCAAATAACCAACCAAAATCCCCGCCACTGCCAATAGAAACGGAACTAAAATGAGACTGATTAAAACAATTCCTGCTATCGGTGCATTTAGTCTTCTTTTAATCTCTCCCGTTTCTTCTTTATTTTTTTCTGTTTTAGGATATACAGGGGCTAGTTCCAATGCCATTTCTTCATCATTCAAGGGTCTGTTTTTATCTAAAATACTTACATTCTTTTCGTCCGTCATGAAGCTTCCTCTCTTTCATAAGGAATTATCGATTTTCTTGTATTTTTTCCTTGGGGTTAATATTTATACTTCCATCAGGACGTAAGGCTGTTGTTTTAGCCCTTGGATGAGCAAGTTTTTTGGAACCTGGGAAATCTTTAGCTTTATTTCTCAATGGTTTCCCTTCTTTCCATATGATTAATCAACAGATTTAAAGGTATGGCATATTGTTTCTTGCTTGCTTTGGGCATAATCTCTGTGCTTTAAATTTACTTCAATTTCTCCAATTTCCTGATCAAATCGAGAATCAGCATGATCCCCTACTTCAACCATTATTGCTGAAGCAGTACACACATTTCCTTCTCCATAATAAAAGCAGTTACCTACACTACATTTTACTTCTGGCATCTTACCACCTCCTTTTTAATAGCATTTACATATTTCTATATATTATTTTTTGTAATCTTTTCATTTTAAAGTTGAAATTTAAAATATGAAGCTTTATATTGATACATATAATACTTACATTAAGGGTGAATCCAATGATTAATGAGCTAACCTATTCAGAAGTAGAAAAGATGGATAACTATTTACTTGTAGATGTACGTTCTGAAAGTGAATATCAGGAGGCCACAATACCTGAAGCTATCAATGTCCCTTTATTTAATGATGAAGAAAGAGCCCATGTTGGGACTGTTTATAAAAATCAAGGAGCTGAAAAAGCAAGAGAGCTCGGGGTCCAAATTGTTTCCCCAAAGCTTCCTCTTTTGATTCAGAAAATACGGAATGCCTTAAAAGCAGATCAGCACCCTATTTTTTTCTGTTGGAGGGGTGGTATGAGAAGTAAATCAATGGCGATTTTTTATGATTTAGTTTATCCAAAGGTGTATCGTCTTCAAGGAGGCTATCGAGGATATAGAAACTATATTCTTGAACAAATGAGTACACTAACTCTACCCATGCCAATTTTTGTCTTACACGGAATGACTGGAGTAGGTAAAACAATGCTTTTACATAAGCTAGAGAAAAAAGGAGTAGGAATTATAGACCTAGAAGCTTTAGCAGGCCACCGTGGATCTGTTTTTGGATCTGTTGGTGAAGTATTGCCAGCTAATCAAAAAACGTTTGATTCACGTTTATACAACGTTCTAACTAAAATCAAATCAACTAATGCTCTTGTCATAGAAGCAGAAAGTAAAAGAATTGGTAAAATTATCGTTCCTGATCCTATTATGGATTCAAAAGAAAATGGACATCATATTTGGGTAGATACCTCTATTGATATACGTATTGAACGAATTATAATGGAATACGAGCCACATAAAAATACAAATGAAATTTATGATAGCTTTTCCAAAATAGATAAAAGGTTCCCAACTGAAATCAGAGTTGATATCCATACTGCTATAAAAGAACAAGATTTTTATACAGTTACCAAGCTTTTGTTGAACTATTATTATGATTCACGTTACCAGCATTCCACAGATCAATTTCCAAAGGACTTTTATAAAGTAGATAGTACTGATTTGGATAAGGCTACTAAACAAATATTTAATTATATACAAATGATTATAGAGAGTAAACCTATTCCTAATGTTGTCGTATAACTAAAATCATTCTATAACATGAATAATCTACCCTATCTCTCCTTAAACTAAGTGAAGAAAGTGGTCTTAGAATAGAAGAACAGGAGAGATGAACAATGTTCTCGCAAGCTAAACTAGGCTTCATATCTTTGCTTTTATTTTCATTTGTTGTCAGTGCCAGTTTTCCAAATTCCAATCATTACTTATCTAAAGACGAGAATATTATTCCCCTAAAGCAAGCTCAAGAGGGTTATATTCAACAAGATGCACGTATTACTACGGATATAGCCCTTTCTCATTTTATTAGTAACATAAAAAAAACCTTCATTCATTCAGATGTCGATGAAAAAGAGACAATAAAATTGTTAAAAGCCTCCTATCCTCAAATCAAATCCATTACAAAAATCAAGCAAAATAAACTTACATTAAGTGAGATTTTTCAAGTAAATATAGATAAATCCGCAAAATCAGCAAAGTATTTTTATAATATCAACGAACAGTATTATGTTACTATACCAATAATAAGAGAAAACGAAAGGCTGCAATACCATATTGTTTTAACAACCGATATTTTTAGCGATATTGTTAAAAAACAGCAGTCAAGAATGTTTACCGTTACACATTTACAAAATAATCGTTGGAAGACAAATCCAACAAAATATACACCTAAAAAAAAGTTAGGCATGAGTATTGATGAACGCTTACCAAATTTAAAACCAGACGAAAATGATACAGGGATAAGCCATTACATTCAACAAGAGCTTGTCATTAAGTTTAAAAATCATGTGATAGAAAAAGAGATTCAATCGTTAGTAAAAACATATAATCTGACTATAAAAAAACGAAGAGATCATACCATTATTGTTAAATGTGTAAAGCATTCAACAAAGGATTTACTCTCGTTAATCGAAAAGGAAAAAAATGATTTAATTGAGTATATTGAGCCTCATTTTATTTATTTAACGAATGAAGAAGATATTGTTAAAAAAAGTTTATTCATACCAAATGATAGCTTGTATTTAGATTACCAATGGAACCTACCGTTAATATTTACCGAAGAAGGTTGGCAATTAACGAAGGGAAAAGAAAACGTTATTATTGCCATTATTGATACAGGAGTTGATTTAAATCATCCTGAATTTGTGGGGAAATTAGTTAAAGGGATGAATATGGTTGAGCCATCTAGTCCACCAATGGATGATGATGGACATGGAACCCATGTTGCTGGAATTATAGCTGCAAATACAAATAACAGAGAAGGAATTGCGGGTATCACCTGGTATAATAAAATTATGCCAATTAAAGTGTTAGACCAAAGTGGTGCAGGAACCCTCTTTGATGTAGCAGAGGGTATTTTTTGGGCGGTTGAACATGGAGCTAAAGTAATTAATCTTAGTCTTGGTAATTATGCGGAATCAAATTACCTTCATGATGCTATAAAGTATGCTTATGATCAGGATGTCGTTATCATCTCCGCTGCAGGTAATGACAATATAGGTGAATTAGGATATCCTGCATCCTATCCAGAAGTAATTGGTGTTGCAGCCATCGACCCTTTACAACGAAAAGCGGAGTTTTCTAATTACGGCACATATGTTGATGTTACCGCTCCAGGAGTGAATATTGCAAGCACATACCCTGATAATGAATATGCTTCTCTTTCAGGAACTTCGATGGCAAGTCCTCATGTTGCTGCTCTAGCTGGATTAATTCGTTCAATGAATCCAGCTCTAACCAACAAAGAAGTGATGCAAATTATAAAGGAAACAGCAACCGATTTAGGTGAACCCGGGAAAGATCCCTACTATGGATATGGAGAGATTAATATCGCTAAAGCAGTTGAACAGTCTATAAAACAACATAGAGTCAAAAGTATCCTCTTATTTTGGCTAAAATTTATATAACATGAAAAAGCTATTCCTAATTGATACTTACCAGGAATAGCTTTTTTTAAATTTAACTTATTTTTGAAGTGCTTCTTGAATTTTTTGTAGGAACATCTCTTCTGGTACAGAACCCTCTTGTTCAGCTTTCCCATCATTAAATACACTTTTAGGAACACCCATCACATTAAATCTATTGGATAATTCAGGGAATTCCATCGCTTCAATCATATCCCCACGGATATGTGGATTTATCATTGCCATTTGGTGAGCTAAACGAACAGATCTTGGGCAATGTGGGCAAGTCGGTGTTACGAATACTTGAATATGTAGATCTTCTGTGATGGTTGCTAATTGATTGATGGTTGCTTCTGAAAGCTGTACACTATCATTTCCCAAATCAATAATATCTTCAATTAGTGAACTGAATTCATAGCCGGATGGTATACCATAAAAACGCACCCCTGTATCCGATCCATCTTCTTTTACAAAAACCGTTGCTGGGAATTTATCTACATTGTAACGACTTACTTCGTCAGCATTTCCCTCTTTATCAAAAATTCGAATATCTATTTTATCAGAAAGTGCTGATAACTCTTCCAGTATTTCTTGTGTATCTTTACAATAGTCACATTCTTCTTTCGCACTGAAGAATCGAACATATACGTTCCCTTTCATACCACTAAACATGTCTTGGATTACTTGCTTATCCTTTTCATCAATTTTTGGCATTATTCTTTACACTTCCTTCTATATATCATTTCAAAGTCTGGTTTATTGAAGAGCTTCTTGAATTTTTTGAAGAATAACTTCCTCTGGTACAGAACCCTCTTGTTCTGCTTTTCCATCATTAATAACTGTTTTTGGTACACCGTATACACTGTATTTATTGGATAAATCAGGAAATTCCATTGCTTCTATCATTTCACCACGAATATGTGGGTTTACCATAGCCATTTGGTGAGCTAAACGAACTGCTCGTGGACAATGTGGGCAAGTTGGAGTGATGAATACTTGAATATGAACATCTTCCTCAATTGCTGCAAGTTGATCAATCGTAGATTGTGATAATTGTATGTGATTATTACCGAAATCTATTATATCTTCAATTAATGTTCCAAATTCATAACCAGATGGTATTCCATAAAAACGTACTCCAGTATCTGAATCATCTTCTTTAACAAAAACAATAGCTGGGAATTTATCTACATTGTAGCGATTTACTTCTTCAGCATGTTCATCTTTGTCAAACATTTGTAAATCAATTTGTTCTGAAAGCTCTGCTAATTCTTCTAAAATTTCTTGTGTATCTTGGCAATAATCGCAGCCTTCTTTTGTACTAAAAAAACGAATATGTGTAGAGCCTTTCATTCCACTGAACATATCCTTTATTGTTTGTCTATCCTTTTCATCAATTTTAGCCATTTAAAATCAGCTCCTTCAAAATGTTTTTTTTCAACATACTATTCTGTAAATCCTTGATCTATCAATGATTGAACGGCCTCTTTAGCATTTCCATTCGCTCCAACGACAACCTTTACATCCAAATGATTACGAATTTTTCTCATGCTTGGTCCTTCATGATCCAATAGTACAAGTTCAACCTGATTTTCCTCTAAAAATGCTCTTATTCCATTTAGATGATTTGGACCGTGAGAATGATGATGATGATGATCGTGATGTTCATTATCATGGTGATGATGATCGCCTTCGCCATGTGTTTCAGCGAATGGAACGTCCTTTTCATCCCAGACAGTAATCTGCTTATCTTCAATTGTTACTAAAGCTACTTTTTTAGCACTACCAAAATGAGCATTAATCATTCCATTTGGTAATACGGCAACTGCAACTTTCACTAATAACACCCCCAAAATTGGTAACTCTAACAGTTTTAAAGTATATCATAGGAGTAGACAATATGTATATAGATGCAGTTTTTTCTATTCTTGTATAAAACCTTCTACAACATCTCTTGCTTTTCCTTTTATATCATCTACTATTACCAGTTTAATATTTGTTCTTTCAAATACCGCTTTCATTCCTGGTCCGATATGTTCTACTAAAACATAATCAACATTATTATCCAACATAAAATCCTTTAATGGTTCATGATGTCCAGAATGATGATGGTGGTGATCGTGATCGTGATGGTCATGATCATGTTCATCGCAGCCTTGACAATCTTCATGGTGATGGTGGTCATGATGATGATCATGATGTCCATGATGTTCATGATGTTCATGGTGATGATCATCATGATCATCAGCAAATGGAACCTCAACCTCTTCCCAATTTGTTATTTGACCATTTTCTACTTTAGCAAAAGCAACTTTTTTAGCTCGACCTAGGTGTGCATTAACCATTCCATTAGGTAAGACAGCTACCGCAATCTTCATTATAAATCCCTCCTAAATAGTACCTAACATCACCACTAAAATACCCCAATAGGTATTTTATTCTAATTACATATAAAATGCAAACATCTTTTACCCTTTAAAACATTTTTGACAAAGAAAAACGATATACTCAACAGTATATCGTTTCCAATTATCCATCAATTTATGCTAATCTGAAAACAATACCTAAGCCACCTTTTGGATATCTCCATTCGATGTTGTTATGTGGACAGCCTATACGACAGCTTCCACATTCATGACATCCTTCAAAGCCTACAAACATTCTTTCGCCTTCCCACTTGTACACTTCTCCAGGACAGAAAAGAGTACAGTATTTTTCAGGACACTTCGTCAAACAAATGTCATGATCTTGAACAATTAAGTGAGATTCTGTATCTGAAACAAAGCGAGTTAAATACTGTAAATCTTCAATATTCGCTTTTTTTAGAGGCTCTGCCATTATTTCATCACCTTCCATACACGATATAGGTCACGAGCAACATTTATCATTCCCTTTTCTTGGACCATACCGAGAATTTTTTTCTGTTTATCCCATTTAGACACTCCATCAACGGTAAAAATTCACTTGCCGCACGGTTCATCATTGGAATATATTCTTTGAAGTATTTAGGATGACGTTCTAAAGTGTGAGCAGCATCTTTATATTTTTTCAAATCTTGACCCACAAAGCTTTCAAGCAATTTAGTACGATAGGTATCAAGAATATTCTCTGAAAAATCATTTAGTTCCTTTGCTAAAATAGCAGTTTCTGCTGCTAATTTACCAGATTCCATTGCTAAGTTAGATCCCTCACGATGAATACCATTTACTAGTTGTGCAGCATCCCCAACAACCATTACTCCATGTCCAGCAATTTTAGGTATAG
>JAENYW010000032.1 GCA_016841555.1 Tepidibacillus decaturensis | reverse complement strand
ATAGAAGACTGAAATAAAGATTGCCAATAAAGATATTTTCAATACCATAGAAATTACTTTGCCCCTCTGGTATTGGCATTGCTTTATTGATATCTTTTTGCTTCGTAAGATGGACCAACTTCAATAATGTCTCGAATACCAATAGTTGCTCTTCCGTCAATTTTATTATTAAATGTCAAATTGCTGTTTTTTAATGTAACATTATTATATGCTCCTGCAATAGCTTCTGCTTTAACTGATCCGATCCAACTTTTATACCAACGCCCGCTCCAATACCAAAATCAGAGAGATCGGGAAGCAATATTCATCTGACTTGAAGACGTTTTGCTATTTTTCGTAGATTGGGTTCTGTGATAACTATTCCGATTCAATGAAGCTAAAGATTTTGACTAGCTCAATCTATCTGCAATACTCAAGCAGCAGTGTAGCTGCATATTCCTATTAAAAGACAGGATGCAAAGTAAACCTTATCAACTATTTCTACCACATCACTTATCATATTTAATACAGAAAAAATATAAGCCGTACTAGACTGCGGTTTTTCCAAGATTAGTTTTCCATATCGTTATTTAATTCAAAATATATCCATTCAGCCTCTTCTTTGTTTCTTAGGCTCTCCCAGAACTCCCAGAATTCATTTTCATCAACCAAAGTTTCTCCAATATAGAATATTGGTATGAGATTACCATCTGTGTCTTCTCCTGTATCAGTTTCTGCTATTCGATGAATATTATATTTTGAATTATCAAACTCTAATTTAAAGTATCCAATATGCGCAGCTCCACCTGAAGCACCAAAAGATCCATCCTTTTTTAAATCATACATCTGTCTATGACTAAATTCATGAGCAATCATTTTCTCTTCAACTTCTCTAATCACCAGAACAAAGTCAGCTGCCCCTAAAGAACCTTCTACTATTAATTCAGGAATTAAATCATGATTCATGTCAATCAGACTAAATCTTATTGGTTTCATCCAATAGCCATCATAGGCAATACTATTCAAGAAGTATGACTTTTCTCCATCTGCCACTACAAATTGAAAAGCGAAAGAAACTTGACTTAAGAGTATTTTTTTATATTTATCAAGAATTATATCATCACCAGCATTCAGATAAAGAGAATCGAAGTATTCATTAATCCTTCTAGAAAGTTCGGTGCTATCTTCATATAGGACATTATAATCATAGATGATCCATTTATCATCAGATTTCCCTAACGAATACACGATTTCAGATTTATCTATATCCCCATTATATTTAACACTAACTTCTGCAATATTTGTTTTTCCGTGTATTTTCGTATTGAGTTCCAATGTACCCTCGCGCAATATATTGTAATCAACCATCACGTCATAGTCGTATAAAATTGGTGGTTCAAATTCTCTAGGACATAATTCTCTTAATCTAACTTCAATATCTGGAATCTCAATATTTTCTGTTTTCTTTATACTATGCATATTAAGATACTCAAGTACAACATCTTCTGGAGTATCTGGATAATTGTAAAAATCAGCAGAAACATCTGTGAGTTCAAACTTGCCATTTATAAATTCATAGCTTTTTATCAAATCTGTATATAATGTATCATAGCTGCTTCTATTTTGAACAAAGCCATAATAGACATCATCTTCTCCCAACATCTCATCATATCCAACTCCTGTGGCTGATGCAGAATAAACTAATTGCTTTAAAGAGTTGTCCTTTATTTCATATAACTCAAATCCAATCAAGTTGGCATAATTTGTATTTCTGCAATAGAGAACTGGTCGCTCCATGTCAGTTAAATTAATTAACTCAACACTAAAAATACCATATCCGTCACTTTGTATGTGTGAAAGTATTTCATAGCCCCCTTCAATTTTTTCAATATAATAAATATTTTGTATGTAATCTTTTTCAGACGTATTATCATGACCAAAGTCAATGATAAGTTCCTCATTTTTATCATTATCAAAGTCATCATAATGCTGAAAAACAATCCCCATTTCCTCTTTTAATTTTAAAGATGAACGTAGTACACTCATATCCCATTCAGAATCATTACCATCAACTAACTCGTTCTCAGGCTCTTTATTATCATGATATTTTTCTGTTGAAATATTACTATTTTGCATTGGTTGGTTTTCATCTTCCATGTCGTTCTTGCAACATACAAGAAAAAACATAGATAATAATAATACAAATAATACTAATCTGAATTTTCTTTTTAACATAATTACCTCTTAATCAATAAGTACTAAAAATTTTAGATATAGTTACTACCTAACGTCAAACTAAACTTAACATTGAATATTTCCAGCAAAGTATAGCATGGCAACCTCATTTACTGTCCATACAACAATAACAAATTAGTTATCTTCAAATGGAATTCTCTCTATTTCTAGCCATTCACCATTTTCATATATCTTTTTTACCAGATATCCTTGATAAGTATTGTCACTGCTTTGTACCCAATCTACACCTTCATATGATACTGGTACTAAATCATCATCTACCCATACAAGGTTTGTTGAATGGTGTCCTTGCGCCCGATAAGATGAAACAACCTCTTTTTTTTCATTATCAACACTTAGCCATGACAATTGACTGAAATCTGTTAGTATATCATTGAGAATATACTTTGATTTCTCATTATCCCAGAGCCAATAGTATGATGGGGCATTTAGCATTGTGCCACCTTCCATTGCAAACAATGATATATCTGGATATCCATCAAAATTCCAATCAACTACCTTAAAACCATAGTCAAATAGCCTACCACTAGGTACAAGAGTTATTGGTACCTCAATTGATTGTATTAATTCGAAATCAGCGCCATATATTTCAATTGCATCAACACTAAACTTTCTCATATAATTATGTGACTCAGGAATTACTTTATAACCATGAAGCTTATAAATATGTATACTGTTCATATTCAATGCTGATAATCTTTGTTCAATTGCCATAACAACTTCTAAGTCATCCCAATAAGTATCCTGTATTTTCTTTCCTGCTAGTTGGATTAGTTCATGTTCCTCTATATAATCCTCAAACAAAAATGTTGGTTTCTTACCTCCTTCAAGTATGTACAGATACTCTAATAACTCGATGGTTCTATTCCTGTAAAGATTTTTTCGGTGAATTGCTCTTGTATTATTATCATTAATACTTATATCATTTTTATCAAATGCATAATATAAGAATTCGTCAATACTGTCAATTTCACTTTGAAAATTTAATTGAGACTCGGTCAAATAGGCTCTTACTTCTTCATCGAGTTGAACACTTAATCTCTGGTATGCATATAACATCTCAATTTCCCATAATCTCTCATACGAGTGTTCAAGGTAATAAGAATCCTGATATCCTATTTCTGATTCCTTAAGAGTAAGTTCATAATCTATTTCGTATTTTTTATCTATTGGATTATCAGAAATATATCCTGTAAATAAATCCTTATCATCAGCAGAATATCTTTTGTAAGTAGGTTGAAGTGCATCAAGTGCATCAATTAATTTTTCTTTAACTAAATCCAACTCATCTGATTTAATTGTGATTTCTGATTCAAGTGTACTTATAATTGATTCCTTTTCCTCAAGTTTGTCCTCCAAGATATTAATTTTGTTGGTCATTGACTCGAGTTCATCAATGTTCATGCTAGAGCAACCAGTGAAAAGAATATAAGTTACTAATAAAATAAGTACACTGTTCTTTTTCAATATATTCTTCAACTTCATCATTACCCCTTATTTCTTATCAATCCGAAGGATGATTTAATTCTATGTGACCTTTATTATCCACACATTTATTTTATGATATGATTCACCGTGACAAGTAAAATTATGAAAAAATCTTGTCACCAGTTTCAACCATTTCCTATTAATCAGATTTATTCCATAAAAATATAAGTCACTTATGATACGGTTCACCATACATATCTAAAGAGGTTTTTACTAAGGTTTAACTCTATTCTCCATCCTCTTCATTTAAAAATGCAGGTAGTTGTATGCCCTTCGCTTCTGCTATAGCAATATATTGCTCTTTAAATTGAGGATTTTTCAACAAGAAATCCTTCATTCCATCCAAAAATTCACCATAGCTCATTAATTGTAATTCACGATTAATGAGATGAACATTATGTTCATTAAATCCATTTATCTTAATAATTCTTATAAATTCATGAACTTTACTATTACAATAGTTGAAACTGTCCACCCCAAAATGTTGCTCGTTAAAAAGTATACTCTCTACCTTAATAAAGAATCCTTTTGACCTTAACAAATCAACATATTTATCAGGCGGAAATTTTCCAATTTTCTTTCTCATAATGTTAAGAAAATCTTCTTCTTCTTCATCTTCAATATACTCATTTTCTAATAAGTATATAAAAAATTTCCAATCATCAATATACCAAGGAATGTTCCATTCCCAATACTTCACTTTCCATATATTCCTTATTACCGAAGAGTTTTCCTTAAAAACTTCTAAAGTGTCAGGAAAAGCATTAATGAAAAACCTAGTGTATTTATCTTCTTTTTTTACAAACTCATAAAAGGCTTGCTTTAAAACTAATCTTGAAAAATTATTAATCTCTTTCCACAATAGATATACTGGTTTTTCATCTTCTAAAACGTCTTCATTCTGGGAATCTTCTTCATGAAGTTTTTCAAATAGCTCTTCATATAGGTCAATCAACTCATCAGCATGAATATACTCTAGTATCGAATCTACTAATGGTGCAATTGGTTTGCTAGGAATTGTGTAGTTTGGGTCTAAATGTTTTAATATTTCATTTACAATATAATCTTTACCACCATTGACGATAAATTTATTCAATGAAGATTCAATGAATAGCCATAAAGACTCAACATGAGAGGAACCAATCAAATCGGATTTTGCATGAGCACAAGTATTTCTAATAGACCTCCAATATTCGTATTGTTTTCTAATATCATCTGTTATCAAAAATGGGTTTTTTTCTATTCCCATATTAACTAAATCAAAAACTTCTTTGTCCCACTCTGTATCATTTTTAATATGACGTTGTCTTTTTTCCCAATTACCTGGTTCAATTTTTTGCGGAGGAGAAGTAATCGATAAAACTCTTTTTCTTATTACTGTTTGCATACCTAAATATGACATAATTACTGCAGCACGATTTGCTCCCATTTTATAGCAAAGAATTGCCTCAGAGAACAGTGTATTAGCTTCCTTTGAATAATTCTGATTATTAAGCCAATTTTCAAATCTAATTTTCATAACAATCCTCCATATTAATCGTCCCACACATCATCCATCAACTTTTTTATTTCTTCAGTCCTTTTAGTAGTTGATTCTTTATTCACAATCCATTTACCATCTATAAATTCAACAACATCATTTACATCTGCTTCTGGATCAACATCCTCTTTTTTATAATCCTTTGTCTCCCCATCCACTTCAATAATTACAATATCCCCTTCAAATCTATCAATGATCCCTTTCATATTCAAATCCCCTATCATTGTGGTATAAATTGCGTTTCAGTAGTAGTAGTAGTAGTAGTAGTCTTCTCATCATAGCTTACAAAAATATCTCCTACAACCGTAAATCCTTTTGCAGCTCTTCCAATCTTAAATGAAATGTTTGAAATTCCGTTACTGTTCGTAGTTCCTTCGTAAATAGTATCCTTGGACTTATAATGCAAAGTTAAGGTTACCTTAGCACCACTAATTGGGGTTCCGTTACCATCTTTCACCTTCACAGTAACAGTCAAAGTTGAATTTTGTGATGGTGTCGGATTATCTATGGTAGCCGTTGCTGAAATTTCTGAAACTTTATCATTGCTTGTTGATGTATTGCTATTTTGGTTCGTTGCTTCTGCATCATTTTTCTGATCTGTTGTTTTTGGATCTTTATTTGTCACCTTTTCAACAGGCGTATATTCCCATGGACTTTTATTTACGGTTAATGTTTTCCCATCAGAAGTAAATATAATAGTTCCATCCGTATCGTTCCTATATATTTTTATTCCATTTTCGCTTATTCTCTTTAAAACTTCATCTGTTGGATGACCATAACTATTCTTCCCAACTTGTATCACTGCATATCTTGGCTGAACATGATCTAAAAATGCTTGGCTGGTTGATGATGAGGAACCATGATGACCAACTAACATTACATCAGATTTTAAATTCACACCAGATTCCATCATATCGTTTTCACTAATATGTTCAGCGTCACCAGTTAATAGGAAAGATGTATCTCCAAAAGTTAAATGAACCACAGCGCTCATATCGTTTCTATCTTCATATGATTCTTTCACAGGAGCAATCATTTCAGCTTGAACAGTATCTTCCCAATCTAATGTAATACCTGCTTTTGCAGTTGTAACTTTGTATCCCTTATTTTTTATTGATAGCAAAACAGATTCAAAAGTTTTCGTATTGGCTTGAACCTTCGGCATATAAATTTTTCCAATGTCAAAGTTGTCTATAACTGCATCTATACCGCCAATATGATCAGCATCGGGATGAGTACCTATTAATATATCAACCTGTTTGACACCGTGATCCTTCAAATATTGAACCATTCTATTTTCATCATCGTTGTTGCCACCGTCAATCACTATTGTTTTTCCTGATGGACCGATAATTAATTGAGCAGCACCTTGTCCTACATCAATAAAATGGACTTCTAATGTACCACTTAGTTTTTGGTCATGATTGACTTCTTCTGTTTCAATGGTACTACTATTTTGTTCTTGCTCATTAGAACTATCATCATTGTTATTAACGTCAACTGAATTTTCTACAGTGCATCCTGATAGTCCGATCATTAAGAAGATAATTAGTCCAACTAATAGAAGTTTCTTTTTATGTAATTTGAAAGTCATTGAACCACCGCCTTATTCATTTGTTGTTTAATAATAATTATTTATGGGTTACTCCATTTTTTAACAGAGAATAAATTCTATTGTAAATTTTCTGATCACTATATTCACCAATAACTTGTTGTATATATTTATACCACCTATCTATAGTATCTTGATTTTTCGTTACTTTACTATTAATCTTTAAAAAAGGATTGTCTTCACTAAAATTCAGTTCAAGTATTGTTTTTACATTTTCACTATTTGCATACTTCTGACCTGGTTTAATACCTAAATTAATGAGCTTTATTTTTGATTCAGATGGAATATATTCTAATAAATGTCTATACTCTGAAATCTTCATATCTGGTTCTTTTTCTGAATAGACACCTTCTTTTCTATAAATTTCGCCATTTTCATTCCTAATAATAAATCTCTGTATTTGAATTCGTCTTATTGAATTTATCTCATCACTTTCAAACCATATACCATCCCAGCCAAAATAATTATCTTTTTTTATATATTCACTTATTCTTTCTATATTCTTCTGCAAATGTTTGTCTGTTTGATAAATTAAATTATGCATCTGCATAATTGAATTACTTTTGGTCTCAGTGTTTCTTTTATTAGAACTAAAATGATAATTCATCCACTCAGGTAGTAAATCATCCTTATTAAAGGTAAAATCGATTTCTGTGATCTTATCAGCGCTTTTGAAAGTCATTTTATAGCAAAATCTAGCATGCGAGACAACTTCACTTCCAAAAGCATCGTATTCACGTATATTGCTAACCATTTCTCCTAGAAACGACAAACTTGTTCTATTAAAAGTAATTTCCATTTTATTTGGGTTATCTTTTATTTCTAGACTATCATTATTAATAACATCAACTTTTTCTTCGGACATATTAAATACCCCCATTTTATTAAATCAGATATTACATCAATAATAACCATAATATAAACCTAACTCCAATAGTAATTTAATCTTTTTGTCCTACAATTTTTCTAATTTTATAACGTATGACATTCATTTTAACAATAATAACAGCTATTTACTTGTGAAAAGTACTCTTTTGCTTTTTTTACTGCATCTTTACAATTTGAATAAACTCCTAAATAAACTCTATTAGATGAACTATATAATCGAGATCAACTTTGTTCATGAACTTCATGATCACCGTTATTCTGGACGTTACGATTAGCATAGTAAGCTTTCATGATTTTTCCTTCTTTCTATAATATTATATTTACTTTCTATAACTACACTTCGTTACGAAGATCATTGAATCTACTTCTATGAATCTCTTCTTGCAACTAAATATCTTGAATCCTCCTACAAGGGCATCTTTAGCATTAGTTACGTAAAAAAATCTTCCTTAATACTTTCTTTAGCCCATTTTATTGCTTCATCTCTATCACCTAAATATCTAGGCACATTATTAACTCTTACTGCTGCCCCACTTTCATTGAAGTGATGCCCTATTATAATCCCTCCTGAACAATTAGAACAGTTATTCTCTTTAAACAGAAGTTTATTATTAGTAATTAATGCACATTCTGGTGATATTAGTATTTCAACCCCGTTATGAAGAAATCTACCCCGATTAATAACAATTTTATTTGGCACTTCAAAAACAATATCAATTAGTACCTTTCTGCTTGCTTCACGTATAACTAGATTTCTACCAACAAGTTGAATATCCCAAGGAGAAACTGAGTAAATTAATTGATTATTTTTAATCATCAAAATCGGATTATTATTTTCATCAAAAAGATTTATATTTAAGAGAAGATGTCCATCAGTCAAAATGAAAGCTAAAAGTGGTGTTTCATCTATACTAACTGGAATCATTACTGTTCCATATCCTTGATCTTTTGTTATAAAAACATTGGATCCAATTAAAACTTCACAATAGCTACCAGTGTAATGTAAATTGTAAGGTTTAGAAACCCCTTCACGTAAATTATAAGGGTTAGCATTAGCTTCACTAACTGCTTCTGAAGGTAATAATCCTGATGTTTTTTCTCGATGATGTTTATCACATAAAAGTGTTATTTCCTCAGCACGATGCCTATGTACATTAGCCCAATCTAACATATGCTCATATTCATAAAGAGGAAGTCCACAAATTACACATCCAAATCCGCAACGTTGTCTAACTTCACGTTGTATAGGTAATGGTATATTTCGTGAAGTAGGCTTTTCTTGTAAAGTCATAAAACTCTTCCTTCCTTTAAAAGTTGATCTTGAGACATCTCATGCTTTTTGATTTTGTTAAACTTCTTAAAATCAACTGCAATCGGCTCAGCAACGGGAGCCAGTAGCGATCAACTTGAAGATTTTTCTGATCAAGTAACTGCAGCTGCCCAAGTTCTTACACAAAAAAAATTGAGTAATAAAATCATCTCATTTGAGGAGGGATTTAGATGAAAATTGATCCAAACAAAGATTCTCAAATATTCAAATTAAAGAGAATGAACGAATTGCAAAAGAACTAGCAGAAGAATTTAAAAAAAATTTTGGAAATTAAAAAACAAGAACAAACAAATAATCAAAATCAACCAAAATAAAGCTTAAAGATTTCAGCTGTCAAGTAAGTAATGTGTCCCCTTTGAGTAGACACCTGAAATAACAAAAATTCTGGACTACGCAAAGGGGAATTTTCTATGGGAAGAAGAGTAATCAGCTATAAAAGAAAATTGGAAGCAATAGAAAAATAAAAGCAAGGAGAAGGAAGCCGGAACATCATACCGCCTGAATACGGATTAGAGAAAACCAGCTCTCCGTAACGGATAGTGAATTATGAACCCATGGCTCCATCCGGGCTAGCAACTGTACATACAAACAACAGATAAACTATCGCTCACTGTTAGGTGAATAAAGAGCATCTCAAATAATTATGCTTGTTCTAGGTGGATTATTTGAGTACCTTATCCCTTTATAGCTTCAAAAAATTCCCTTTCTTTTGTTTCATCTACTAGGTACATTAAAAGTTGCTTATCGTGATAATTTTCTGAAACTCTTTCCAAAACAATGTTTCCTAGAGAGCGTAATCTCCTCATTTTTGCCGAATTGCTTATTCTTTGTTTTAGTCGCCTATTTGTTTTTATCGCATTTATAAACGCATCTGCTGCAGTATCATCAAATTTTTCGAACATCCCAGGGATTCTCACACTTGCTCCAT
The DNA here is from genome assembly GCA_016841555.1 of Tepidibacillus decaturensis. Taxonomy (GTDB): domain Bacteria; phylum Bacillota; class Bacilli; order Tepidibacillales; family Tepidibacillaceae; genus JAENYW01. Next base: position 7,620 of record JAENYW010000032.1, on the reverse strand, counting down.
CAGAAAAAAAGTCTGTTCTTGCAAAGTAGGCCGAACCCCCAATATGACCTACATATGTTTGTGTTAAAGCATTAACATACCTTGGCAACAAGTCTACAGGGATACTGCTTTCAAATCTCTCTAATTCTTTTACACATTTATCTTCTATATTAAATACATCTAAATTCGCTTCGAGTTCATTGATAATAGGTTCAACAATATATTTCTTGGAATTTAATGACAAATAAACGTTTCCACCAACATTTTTAATAAATGAAAAAGCAAGTTCGATCGATGTTGAATTACCTCTCGTTATTTCTTGATCTATTCTTCTTACTATTTGAATTTTCACCTCTTTAGGAAGTACTTTCCATAAGATAGGCGAACTAAATTCTATATTAGAGCGAAGTATTGTACTACTATTTTGATGAATATAGGCAGTAAATAGCTTATTCGCTAGTTCATTTTTATATCTATCTGGAAGATCGCCAAGGGCATTTTCAATTCCTATAGCGTTCCTATCATAATCTTCAGTGGACATTAAAGTAATATACTCATCAATGTCAATAATCTGCATTGGATACTCTTCGTTTAGAACATATTTTACACAATCATCCATTACTGCAAGAACTTTAATAATAGAGGGATCGGAACTTTTAGGATGGCCGCTAAAAATATGTCTTGTCTCTTTAGCGTGTCTTAAAACTTTACTTGCCTCCCAGCCAATTACACCGATTTTGTAAGCACCTTCTATTAATTGATCATCATTTACGTAATTTTGAAAATCTTCATAAGTTTTTATCTCTCTACCTAATTGCATTTCTTTGTTAAACAACGAGATACTTCTAAACATTATTTTATTTCTTAAATCATCTACTACTGCATTCCAAAATGCACCTATTGCACTCCGATATCCACTAACAGGTAGAACCCTTAATGCTTCTTCAATATAAGGGTTATCTAGCATATCTTCACGAACATTTAATAGAGTTTTTTTAATAATGGAATGTACATCATCACTCGTAACATTAGCGATTTCTGTTGATGGTTTTAAAGAAATTTCATTGGAACCCATATTTACTCCCCCTAAGTAATTAGAATGGTTTACTAAATTAATATTGAAATCTTTAAGCATTAATTTCTTCTAACGTTTTGCAGCCACCACGCCTTGGCCTCTTAAATTGGTTATGATTGTGAGGCTTTAGCTAACACCTTATTTAACAAGTGTCTCGACAGGTTTAATTGACTTGATATGGTAGGCTGTCGCTAATTTCTGACTTTATGAAAATTTGAATTCTCATACAATAGATTCTTTCAAGAAAATTTCTAATATATTATATTCGATACCATTCGACTATTTTCGACATCCTCTATTAAAAGACAAAAACGACAGTCAGAACGACGTCGTTTTTAAAATGTATTTTGTATCCATTATATTCTGTTATTGTCAAGAAAACTAGTATTTTGAGGAAATTTAGTAGAAATTTTTTCTGATAATATGCTTTTGGCATAATAAATGAAAAAATCACTCCCTCAAAAAGATGATTACAGCTAAATCCTCACCAATAAAACTAAGGATATTCTACTGTCAACTGTTATTTTTATTTACATCTCTACTTATCATTACTATATTCTTTAGTTCTTCAACACTTCAAATCGGCTTTCTATGAACCATGCGATGACAATTAGAGCATAAGTAATACTATATCCTCAACTCTCGTCTTATCTCCGTCAGCCAACTCTGATATAGTTTAGTGTGATGCCCTTCAATAAAATCTATCCCCCGTTCACCGTATATCTCATAAAAATCAAATCCACATGCTTCACAATAAAGACGACCATTATTCTTTTTCATAAATTGCTCTTTTGCCTGTTTAATAACTTTAGGATTTCTCTCTCTCATTTTGTGTTTCCGATATGCAATTCGACCTTCTGAATACTCTTTTTCTTCATCTTCGGGGAATTGGTCTACCAACTGATTAGTAAATATAAAATGATTTAAGTCTTGTCCATATTGAATAGTGAAACTCCCAATAAGATTTGGAAAAACTTTCTTAAATTCAGATTTCAGTTCTTTCCTAAACCTTGTGCTTTGTAGTTCTTTACTTTTATCTGTTTGCCCTTCATATCTATATTCTGCATCAAACACATTGTTGTTGAACAATACTTTAATCTGCCTAGCAGACCCACGTTCAGTATAATACTTAGTCCCAATTGGATTTAGGATATCATGATACTCTTTTTCAATTCGAACTCCATCAGTATATTGTGATTTTCCAACACGCTTAACTATTATCGGTGATTCCTTGGCGGGAGTAAAATACTCAAATCCATCCATTGAATAATCGTTGTGATGGTATCGAAATAGTGACATGATTATCCTTCTGAAATCTGAAATATTGCTTTCTCCTAAAATGTTTATTGCTTCTTGAATAGTCATGTCTTTAAAAATGCCTTTATGATTATTTACTAACCCAAGATGATGTAATACTCCCATAGCCACCCACCCTCTGCTGTAAGTGGAATCTTCACCAATAATATTCTCATCCAACCATCTATGTGATTCACCTTCAAACATGTAATGATAAACAACACTATCACGCATATGTTCAGGACATAGTTTATACTCCCTATCTCTTGCATTTGGTTTTAATTCTGGAATTAACATTCTAATTCACCATCCATTTATCAAATTAAATACATATCCAAAATAACCAACTATATCAATTAACACTATAGAAAATTATTTCTTAAGATTTAGCCTATCTTCACAACAAAAACAAAATTTTAGTATATCCTCACACACTATAAAAAGACAAAAACGACATCCGCATTGGTGTCGTTTACAATATATGTTTTGTATTCATTATATTCTATTATTGGTAGCAAAACTAGTATTTTGTTGGAATTTGGCAGTAAGACTCCTTGTTTTTATAAAATATTATCAATAATAATTAAAATACGAAATTATTAGTTTTTAATTAATTCAATTTAAATATCTTGAAATTAACAAATAGAGATTGATATAATGAATGAATCTGCAAACTTTTTTTAAAACTAAAACTAACGGTTTTTATAAATATAATTTAATAATAACTTTTACATTTACTATATATATCTTTTTAGTCTAAGTTGCTATAATATATACTAGCAATTGGAAGGGGAAAAACAGCATGATCCAAATAAACAATAACACTCTTGATTTAAATCAACTTAATAAATATATTAATTTTAACTCTAAAGACATTTTGAATGTTTTTCCAGAAGATGTTAAACCGTTTATTAATTTAACAGTAACTTCCCCCCCTTATTGGGATGCAAAACAGTATGGTGAGGTTGACCAAACTGGATACAAACAAAAATATGAAGATTACCTTGAAGACATACACAGAACTTTTTCAGGAGTATATAAACTCTCTAAGGATTCATCTACTCTTTATGTTATCTCAGACACATTAAAGAGAAATGGTAGGGTTATTCGTATACCGGATGATATAGCTAAAATTTTAGAAACCATTGGATGGATACACCAAGATGTAATTATTTGGAATAAAGGTAAGACTTTGCCGTGGTCTAGAAAAGGTCAATTAAGAAACAAATTTGAATATATTAATGTGTTTACTAAAACTAATAATTTCGTTTACAATATAGACCAAATAAGAGTTCCTGAATTAACGGAATGGTGGATAGATTATCCAGAACGTTACAGCCCTCTTGGAAAAGTTCCAGATAATATTTGGAAGTTTTTTATACCTACACAAGGATCATGGGGGATAAAAAAAGATTTTGGAGATAAAGAATTTCGACACGCATGTCCGTTCCCTCCAGAAATGATGGCTCGAATGATTTTATTATCATCTAACGAAAATGATGTTGTTTTTGACCCTTATGCTGGCACAGGTGTATTGCTTGCAACTGCAGCGAGTATGAAAAGAAAGTTTTTAGGTTTTGATACAAACTCTGAATATAAATCTCTATTTGAACAAGTGACATCTCCTTGGATACAAACGGACATAATGCCCAAAATTAAACTATTTTATAAAAATCAACAGGATTTAAGAGATATATTAAAAGAAACAATTTATAAACTGCGGATATTAAAATATCAAAAAGAACTTATAAAATATATAAATAAAGCTTTTGAAAAGTCTAAAAAGGAAAATGATTACTTTATAGCTTCATTTGCCATTGAAGAGATATTAGAGTCTGAAAAATCAAATGGTAAAAAAATTGGGAAAGCTTCTTATTACTTAATATGGAATAACCCTGAAAATATTCAATTGGTAATAAATAAAGCTGAAGGATTAATAAAAAAGCCCCCTTTTTCTAAATATGGATTAATTACAAATGTAATAATATTATCATCTTTATATAAATTAGATGAAATTCCTCTTAATTGTGAAAATCAATATAGCTTATACAGTAAGGGAGTAATTAATAACCAATATAATAGTATTACTGTGAAAGATATACCACAATTGATCTCAGATAAACGTAATGAATATTCTTACAAAGGCATACCTCCTATAATTAGTAATATTTCAGTTCATAAGGAAGACTATAAAGGCATTCCAAGCCCAGGAAATAATGAGATGTTTGATTTCGATCAGTTCGAAAATGATGGTGATTAATCATAACTGCCAATCAAGCCGAGTATAGGATAACTATTTTTTATGGATAGATATAACTTTAATTTTACTCTTTTTAAATTATCCTTCTTTTATTCTATTCTATCTAGATAGTTTCATTATACAATATTAATATAACTACTGAGATCAGTAGTTATATTAATAAATAATACAATATTGATTTTTTTGTGATTATTTAGTAATAACTTTCTTTTCTAACCATTTAGTGGTTCTTCTATTTTGATTAAAACATTTTGCCATTCTCCATTTCCTCTATTAAATGGAATACTTGGTTCAATATCATTAACTTTAAATTTATGTAATTCCTTTTTGGGTAGATACCAGATATAAAAAAAATAGCGATCACCAATATCTTTTGCTATTTTCCACTCATTTTTCGTCACATAAAATGTAACAGGTAATGAATTACTTGTTTTGACTTCTATCATAATTTGAGTTCTTTCATTTCCATCAAAATTATACGATAAGACATCATAACCGGCAAAATTATTATCAATTGCTACCCATTTTGGTTCTAATCCAAAATGGGATAATTTTTTTCTTTCATAATCGAGAGTTAATAATTCACCAACACGTCCAGTCTTTAACTTTTCTTCGTTTTGTTGATTTCTTACAATTCCAGATAATCTATCCCACCAATATATTATTTGTTCATCAGCATGTTTATTGAATAAACCAGCGCTTTTAAAACATTGGTATATGTCAAAATATTCATTGTCAATAAAACTTGAGGCAACTAATTCTCTTCCAAAAGGTACTTGTAAAATCCACCCTGGCCATTCGCTAATTAAAATTTGAGATATATAATCTCTAATATTATTTAAGTTTGAAAAATCGAATTTTGTGAACAAAACCCTAGCTGTTGAGTAATCGTATACACTTATATAACTACCTACTTTTTCTATAAGGTTGATAATATCGTTAATATCCATTTTTGGATACATTTTTTGATATTTTTTGATAGTAAACACAGCGTTTATTACACTCATTTTTAGATAATGTTCAGTATTATCACTTATCTTCATTTTTAACTATTCTGCCTCCTCTTCATTGAAAGTGAGGCCCCCCTCTAATTCCTTAAGGAGATCATCCAAATCTTCTGGTTTTATGTCAAAATCAATGGGTGCATCTGCATTTTCTTCGTCGAAAGCAATTTGATGTAAATCAGGATCATCTAATAATTGTTGCATTGCTCTAATTTTGGTAGCCAATCTCCTACTAACTGAATGATCTATTGAACCAAGTCCTAATGGAGCAAGCGTTTGAAAAATATAAATATTAGTATCTACGTCAGGTTTTAACCCTAACCTATGAATCCTATCAATCGACTGAAGATAATGAGTTGCGTTGTAACTTCTGTCTACATAAATAGCTTCATGGCAAACTTTATGAAGGCTGATACCTTCTGAAACCGCAGCAGGGTTTGCGATTATTACTTTACAATCATTATCATGATGAAATTTATATATGCCTGCTTCCCTTGTTGTAGGATCGTTAATATCACCAGAAGGAACTCCCCCATATAAGCTAACAGGATTTAAATCAGCTAGTAATGATTCCAATTGTAAAATTGTGTTAGTAAATATAGTCCATATAATTGATTTTTTACTTTCGTTGGCTAATTTCCTTGCTAAATTGGCAGCTTCTACTACCTTTGGTGAAGGACCTTCTTCTTGAATAACTTTAGCGATTGCAGGTATTTCATCATTTGGTACATCAGAAACTATTGAACTAAGGGCTACGATTGGATTTGTAGAAACTTGTAATAACCGCATGATAGACTTTCTTGCTCTTGTAACGTCTATTCTACGATCCTGCCTAAAATTTGTTAGTTGAGCTTTTGTTTCATCCCTAAGTATTGTATATAATGCTAACTGTCCTTGTGACATTGGAACATGTAAATACTCACGGTTAGGCTTCTTTAAACCCAATTCTTGTTTTGTAGTTCGTACGTATAAATTTCCTAATACTTGCCATGGTTGCTCGCCGGACTTTATTCTTTGCCCTAGACCAAAACCTGGCCATAGAAAATCTAATTGAGATTCTAAATCATTAGCACTCTGGGGCATTGGAGTTCCAGACAAAATATCTCTCCTTACTGGAAGAGAAGAAAAATTTAATAATATAGTACCTCTTTGTGAACCTAGGCCCGCCTTCATTCGATGACTTTCATCTAATATTAAATGAACATTATTTTTAGATAAAAACTCACTAATTATATTTGGTACCCTAATTAAAAGATCATAAGTAAGTAAAAATCGATTTCCTCTACCTTCAAGTTTTTCTTGTATAGTCTCACTATCAGAAATAGTAATAAATGCTTCAGCACCTTTATATGGAGCATCAGAATCCATACAATCTTCTACAACATCTCTCCAAGCTTGTTGAGAACTATTAGGTCCAATAACCAATAGTTTAGTATCCTCTGTCTTGGTAAGAATATGAATAGCAAACGCAACTGTTGTTTTACCTGCTCCAGGCACTGAAAAATTCGCTCCATTTTGTAGTGCTATCAATCTACTTGTATCTCGAACTTGTTCGGGAGTTAACTGTCGTTTTGTGAAACCCTTTGATTTTAGAATATTCTGTATCTCATCTTCCTGTATTGATAAACCGAGTGAGTTACAAGAACTCTTTACCTTTTTAGTTGCTTAATAAAATTATTTATTCTTTCTTTTGTTTCATCTGTAGCAGAAAACTTAAATCCTAGGACTTTCTGCAAAGGTAAAAATTCTCTCAAAAGTGTTAAAGTAGCAGACCAACTTATTTCTATTGAACCATCCTGCATAAGAATATAATCTGAATCAACAGACATAGCAAATTGTCTTATACGGATTAATATATTATTAGAAAGATTATCGCCTGGAACTATTTGCCCTTTTATACCATCACTATCATAGAAAATATTTACAAGTCCAACACCGGCTACAGTCATTATATTACTCTCCTGCAGATGTCATTATTAGTTCTATTACATGTTCTGACTGTTCCA